>JAYSTZ010000606.1:0-7062 GCA_043719365.1 Verrucomicrobiaceae bacterium
AAGACGATGCTGCGCGGGCAAGAGCGGGATAAAACGGTGATCCGACTAAAAGACGCTACATTTACCGACGCAAAAAAACCTGAGGCAATTATGTGGTGCGGCGGATTTGGGTCTGCTGATTGGTTTTTCAATTACATCGAGAATTTCACTTTCGATGTAGGTGCCGGGAATCCCGGAGCGACGGCGTTGCAGTTCTATTCCAACAATACCGGCGCGGTTCGCGACTGCCGTTTTATCGCGGGCGAAGGCAGCGGCGTTGTGGGACTGGACCTCGCACATCGCGACATGAATGGGCCGCTGCTCGTCAGCCGATGCGAAATCACGGGGTTCCGTCGCGGCATCGCGACGGCGCGCTCGGTGAACAGTCAGACGTTTGAGAACATCACGCTGCGCGGGCAGAAACAATTTGGGTTCGATAATGAAGGTCAGACAATCAGCATCCGCGGACTGGTGAGCGAGAATGCGGTCCCGGCGGTGCGAAGCTACGGCACGATGCTGCTTATCGATTCAACACTCACCGGCACTGGCGACGGGGCGAAAGTTCCAGCGGTAATCAACTACAACGGAGGGCGCATCTTTTTGCGGGACGTCAAGACCATCGGCTACAAACGCGCAGTCGGCGATGTGAAAACTCCGGATTGGGTCGCCGCGCTTCGTGTGTCCGGCGAAGACAAACCCGGCAGCCTAGGTCCGAGCGTCGCGGAATTTTGTTCACAACCCGCGACGAGCGCATTTCCCTCGCCCGCAGAATCGTTGCGACTGGCGGTGAAAGAGACGCCGCGGGTGGCGTGGGAGCCCCCGGCAAAGTGGGCCGTCGTCGATGCTTTCGGCGCAGACCAAAGCGGCAAGGAAGACTCCACGGCTGCGATTCAGAAGGCCATGGACTCCGGCGCGACAACGGTTTTCTTTCCCGGCAACTACAAGACGACGGTGCCCGTGGTCGTTCGCGGAAAAGTGAGGCGTGTCCTTGGAATCAGCGGCTCGTTGAATTACGGGAAGCGCGATTTAATCAACTTCCGCATTGAGGACGGGAGCGAACTGTTCGTCACCATCGAGCACTTCGGGCATCTCGGCGGCGGCATCGAAATCGCCACGCGACGGACGGTCGTCCTTCGGAGTATGGAGACACACACGATCGTAAACGCGCCCGCTGCGGAAGGTGGCGAAGTCTTTCTCGAAGACGTGGTGGGAGACGACTTTCGTTTTCGAAAACAGCGAGTCTGGGCACGCCAGCTCAATATCGAGAACAAGGGCACACACCTCACGAATGACACCGGCAACGTCTGGGTGCTGGGTTACAAAACCGAACGCGGCGGCACCCTCGTCCACACGCTCGGCGGAGGGCGTTCGGAGATTCTCGGCGGATTTAGCTACACCACGAGTTTTGGCAAGCTCGCGCCGATGTTCATCAACGACGAGTCGTCTGTATGGGCGTTCTTCGCGGAGGTGTGCTACAGCGGCGAGCCCTTCGAGATACGCATCCAAGAAACGCGCGGCAGCGTGATGAAAGAACTCGGGCGCGCAGAAGCACAAACGACCCCGTATTCGGGCTATCCGGCGAGGCGTTGACGCTAGGGCGGACGGCATCTCCGTTAATGCTGCTAACCGTTGCGTTCGATCTCGATTGAGAAGTCTGTCACGTCAATTCCGGGCAGCGGACCTCCCACAGCGAGGTGGGCGAAGAACCAATCCTGGCGGTCTTCACCGCCAAAGAGTGTGTCGGTAGTGAGATCGTTGTGAACCGTGCCTGCAGTGAGTTTGATCGCGTTGCCGAGGCCGACTCCAGTGGTTGTGAGCTTTGCAATCCGATGGAGATAATCACCCGCGCCGCGCCATGCCTGGGCGATGGCCTGGATCGCCACAGCGTCGGTGTCGAAGTCAGTCGTGCCGCCAATAAGCAAATCCTCATCCGCCCCAGCGGTGATCGCGTCCGCACCGAGGCCCCCGATGAGAACGTCGCGGCCAGCGCCACCGAGGATGATGTTGGCGATGTTGTTGCCGACGATAACGTCACCTGCGAGTCCTCCTGTGACGTTTTCAATCGCGCTGATTGCGCCGCCGACGTTGCTGGCCTTGCCGGTTTTGAGGTTCACGGTGACGCCCGTGGTGAATGCCGAGTAATCAAGCGTGTCCGCGACTGCTGCGCCGAAAGCGTTGCCCGGATCGCCGAGAATACTGCCGGTGACGCCCTTACCGTTTGCAAAGACAAACCGGTCGCTTTTCGATCCACCGAAGAGATTTGGAGTGCGAATGAAATTCACGTTTCCATTGAGCACGCCTGCGTTGGTGTTGGTCACGTTCCAGACGCTCGCAGCGTCGGGCCCTTCCACGACATCGTTTCCGGTGGTGCCGTCGATGATTACTTTTCCAACGAGGACGTTTGACGTCTTTACGTGAAATGTCGTCCCGAACTTCCCACCGAGGACGTTCGCTATTTCGAGCGCCGAGTCTGCATCTACCGAACCGGTGCCGTTCGCGCCGGTGAAGCTGAATGAGGCCGCGTTGATGTCGAAGTTGCGCTGCACGAGGTTCGCTGCGTCGTCGAGCGTGAGTGTGTCGCTGCCTGCGTCGCCGTGAAATGACACGAGGCTCGTAAATCCGTCGAGCTTGTGGATTCCGGTGCCGAGCGTAACGCAGTCGTCGCCCTGTCCGCCCGATACGGCGAGATTCTTTGTGGCTCCGAGGGCTATGACTTGCACGGTGTCATTGCCGCCATTACCCCGGAGATAGATGTCCGCATTCGGCGAGAGCAGCGTGAATTTATCCACCGCCGTATTAGATCCCTCAATCGTGATACCCAATGCGCCACCGTTCGCTGCGAACGAGATGCTCTGATTGTCAGTCGCACCCGCAAGTTTGAGCACCTGCGTTGCACTGATTCCGACATTGAGATTGCCGTTCATGTCGTTGACATCCACGAGCAGAAGCTGATTCACCCCGAAACCCGCATCAATGTTGACCGGTCCCTGAATGAAATCGAGTGATCCGCTGCTGCCGTTCACTCCGCCGATGTTGATGATGTCGTCCCCGGCACCACTGAGGATGCTCGTGGTCACCGCGGCCAGGGTTCCGGAAAGATTGATTGTATCTGCGAACTGCCCGCCCTTCACGATGACTCCGCCCTTGTACGTTCCGCCGCTCGCGACGAACGTCACCGACGGCACGAGCTTGCTGAGAAATTGCGACTGCCCAAAGAGTATCGTATCTGCAAGTTCGCTCGCGGTTTCATCGAAAGTGATCTTATTCGTTCCGGCACCACCGTCCACGGTCACAGCGGAGATATAGTCTTTCGGATTCGCTGGATCGTGCGGGTCTGCGATATTGCCGAGTTTTGCAGCAGCAATTGTGAAGGAGTCATTGCCGATATTGCCGAGCAGCCTTGTCGGCCCTGTATTGGAAAGGATCGTGGTCGAGTCGTTTCCACCGCCAGCGTTGTAGGTAAAGTCGTCCGCCACGTTCGCGAGCCGGACGGTGTACGATTGCAATCCGCCGACTTTCATCACGCCCCCGAGGAGGCTTTCGTCATGGCCGAATTCCGAGACGACGACTTGTTCTGCTTGAATCACAACAGTGTCGGTGATGAAGCTGCCGAGGACGTTAATCACGTCCACTGCATTGTCATTGAGCCCGAGACTATTGCCGAGCACATCGCTAAGATTGATCCCCACATTTTTGACCGGCGTGCCGGTGAGCGAATAGACCGTGATCGTATCCAAGCCCTTACCTCCCTCGATTAGCAGTTCGTGGATTGCGTGTGCATTGAACGCAAATGGCGCGTTGGTCCCAGTTGCCACCGACAGCCGGATTTGTGTATCGCCGGTCTTTTTCGAGACAGCGAACGTATCGGCCATATCGCTGCCGGAAAGCAGCAGTGAGTTATTCTCGCGGAGATCGGAACCACCATCCAAGAGCGTGGGGATGCCATCGCCGTGTTTCCAGCTAATCGTGTCATCGCCTGCTTCGCCGCTAAAACTCGAGGTGCCGGTGCTGGCTGTAAATTGATCGTCTCCACGGCCGCCGAGGAGAATATCGCCATTGGTCGGCCCGGCAAAGAGCCTGTCATTTCCGTCGTCGCCGTTGATCTTGTTGACGCCTTTGCCGCCGAAGATCGTGTCGTCGCCGAGGTCCGTGTGAAGCCCACCGTCGAGTGTGAAACTGCCGAGGAAATTCGGGCCGTCGCCACCAGTGATATGGTCGGCATCGTCACCGCCGTTGAGGTAGTTGGTGCCTGCGCCTCCCGAGAGGATGTCCTTGCCGGAGCCGCCGTAGAACCTTGTCGTTCCGGTGCCGGAATAGGTGATCGTGTCATTCCCGCTGCCACCGCTAATCTCCACATCGGCGGTAAGTTGACTCCCCTTTTCGACCGACGAGAAAATAATCGTGTCGTCTCCACCATCACTGTCGCCGATGATCTTTCCAACATTTGAAAAAGTCTGGATGTAACCGTAGGCGAAGACCACGACCTCACCTGGTTTTCCGCCCGTGAAGATTTGATAGTTTTCATCGGGATTGAACGGATCGTCCGGGATATTCCGCTCACTCGCAAAAGTGCCTATGTTTAGCCGGAGGGTGTCCGGCCCACCGCCGACGTTGCCCTCAACCGTGGCGAGATGGACATCCGGAGGAAGCAGGAAGGGATTCGGGATGCACACATCGCCAAAGTTCAGCAGATTCACATGTGCGATGTCGAAGTGCTCCGTGTGGCTGAGAAAGCCGATGCCCACTTTTACAGCTACATCGAGAAACGCATCAAGGCCTCCGGTGAGTTTGAAAATGCAGTCACCCAACTCTGCGCGGAGGTGAATCTTGTTATCGTTCCCGTCGAGATGCTTCACATCGGCCAATTCCGGGTCCAGATGGACGCCTAGCGAAATGCCGCCTTCAACTGTGACGCTCACCACCACGAGGTCGATGCCCGCTTGCGCAGCGATACTCGCGTCTATGTGCGCATGAGTCGTTGGTGTCATGTAAATTCCGTCGAGGAAGTCTGCGGGCGATGCCGCCTCGCCTTTCACTAGATGAGTCACGAATTGTCGCACCCCAAACGTGTCGTAGCCGAGGTGCAACTCGATATCGATGGCACCTTCGCCAGCGAGCCCTACCGAAATACCGCCACCGATCGGATACGTCTGGTCGAAGTGGTCGCTCACCTTCAGCTTCGCATCGAGAGTGAACAAGTCAGCGTCACGACCGACGAGCATCCCGAACACCGAGGCACCTGGATCGGTGAAAAACGGAAAGCTATACTGGATGCCGTTCGGGTGGATGAACTGATCGAGCGTAGCCTGGAGCTCAGTGATTAGAGCACTTCCCTCCAACGGAGTCCCCGCCACGGCATCATCGATTTTCCCAGCAATATCGAGATTTGCGGCAACCCCCGAGATGAGATTCGATAGATTTCCGGAGCTCAGCAGATTCGGGTCGCTCAACGAAATCGCCGCAGCCGTCGTGCGGAGATCCTCCGAGCTTCCTCCAGCGCCCATCAGCGGGAAGTCTCCAAAGTTTATCGAGATTTCCTTGGTGTCCGGGTTTGTTTTGAAGTCATTCGCAAAGTCCACGACTTTTGCTACAGCCGAGACGATTTGAAAAATCTCACTCACTTCGTTGGGCGGTGATTGCGCCGCCGCAGCGTCCGCAATGTCCAGCAACGACACGTCACCAATTCCGATGGCATTGCTCAAATCGCTAATCACAGGAATCGGGGCGGTGATGAAATCGATGATCGGTTTCACCGGCTTCAGTATGGGCTCCAGCTTGCTGAAGATGGGTTCGATCACTCCACTGATCGCCCCTCCGAGGTTCACACGCACGTTCTTAAACTCCACCGTGGGTGCGGCGTCCGTTGCGTTGAATCCCGAGTAGTGCATCCGGAAATCTGCGCCAATTCCGGGGAAATTCGGACTCGCGGATGCATCGATTTGCAGCGCGATGTCGGCGGTCAGTGTCAGGTCGCTCGATACGATCGTGAGTCCCGGACCGACGTCCACGCTTAGGCCTGCGGCGAGCTGAGTGTGCAGGCCTGAGGTATCGAACGTGCCGTCCTTAATCTTCGCGCTCAGGAACCCAAAGGTCGCCGTAATTTCCGAGCCTGCTTTCAATCCTGCCGTAAGATTCACTTGCAGTTCGTTCGCTGCGCTGGAGTCGAAGTAGAGACCGGAAACGCCGTAGCCGAATTTGAGATGGCTGTAGTCAATCGATGCGGTCAGAGCCACTCCGGCATTCGCCTCCACTTCAATCGGCAGCGACTTCAGTCCGATATCGAATGACACATCCGCCGCGAGCGCCACCGCGGCGTGGAGATTCAGATCAATGACGATCGAGACGCCATCGAGGAATTGAGGATGAGTGATAACAATATCCGCCGGCGTCACTCCGTTTACCATGCCGTACTCGCCCAGAATGTTCAGGCCCGGTGACCCGAGGACGCTGAAGATCGCGTTTTGAATGATCGTGTCGGAGCTCGTATCATCCAGCACGCTGAGCGCATCGCGAAGCTGCGCACTGAACTGATCCACGACTTTCCCCGCCGCAGCGATTTTGTCGCCAACAACCGGAATGAACGAAGCCGCCGCCAGCGCTCCATCCACCGCGAGCTGAATGGAGTCGAGCTTGACCTTTAAGTCGTGCGCCAGGTCGGAGAATATTATTCCGGCAGGAGCGATGCGGGATTCAAGGATTTCGACGGAGTGATGAATGTTTGTTTTCATGATGTGTGCGATGGCTGGTGTCTTTTTGTGAGTGATTTTTGGGGGCCTACTTGTTGTTCCCTGCGTCCGTGCCGAGCGTGTTCTTCGTAGCGCAGTCGGTGGTGAGATTGTTGCGGTGAGCTGCTCCCAAGTCGGGCGTGAATACGATGCCTGTGAGGAATCCGCAGATGCGATTGTTCTCCACCCGCTCGCTCTGAGCGCCGCCAAGTCGGAGGCCGACCTCCCCATGACTGCCCGGTTCATTCAGAATCCTATTCCCCTCGATGACTCCTGCCGATGCAGACCCGAAGATTCCGAAACTATGGCCGGATGCGCCGACCGTTCCGGCCACCGTGTTATCCGAGATCGTCCCGAA
>JAYSTZ010000607.1:0-2996 GCA_043719365.1 Verrucomicrobiaceae bacterium
GTTTGCGACGGAAATCTCCGGACAGGTCTCGCTGGATAATGGTGCATCGTTCACTCCGTACAAAGTGCCGGTTTCGAGTGAGGTAAGCTGCACGCTTTCCCGCGTGGACGGCTCGGTGCGCACGTTCGACACGGAGATGCTGTCCCTTTCCTACTCGGTGACGGTGCCGGATGCGACGGGCGGTGCAGGCACGACGGTGATGCTCCGCGAAAGCCCCACGCGGGCGTCGCTCGGAAAACACACCGTGCGGCAGATGCCGGACGGAAACTCCCGGGTGGGCAGCTTCTTCGACATTTTCACGGAGGTAAGCCTGGACGGCGGTGCGACATGGCAACCGTGCGACAGCCCGGCGCGCTTCCGCGTGATCGGGCCGGACATGGAGCCGGATCTGATAGCATTCAAAACGGACTTCTTCCCGCCGCGCGACGGCTTGTTTGCAGGTCAGCCCGGCGATGCGCCGATTGCATTTGCGGATGCATCCGGAACGCGGGCCAGGCTCCGCAAAATGTCGTTTTCGCACGACCGCGGCGCGAATGTCCGGCTGCAGGACTTAACCGCGGTCGGGGCCGTCGATATGGACGGAGTGTTGGATTTCGAAGTGCAGTTACCGGGCTCGACGAACTGGCTGGTCTGCGGCTCCACGAGCCACTTCCGGATGAGCGTGGCCGATCTGGACGGTGACGGCGTGGCGGAACTCGCATTGAACGAAATGGGCGCGTCCTGCGTCGTCAACGGCACGAACATGATGCTCCGGGAAAGCCCCACACGGGCGTCCAAGGGTTCCGCACGCGCGCAGAACATCGGAAGCTCGGGGCAGGACGGTGTGAGCATCAGCAGCTTTTTCGACGTCTTCACGGAACTCTCGTTCGACGGCGGTTCGACATGGATCGAATGTGATACTCCATCACGGCTGACGCTGGATCGAAAAGCACCGGAAGTCTTCTCAAATTCGGACTTCCTTCCGGTGGCTTCCGGCGTCGTTCGTGATGTGTTGAAGACGTATTTCGAGACCGGCGATGTTCCGACCCAGGATCAGCGCGGTCGCGTGTATCTGTTCGGAGGACTGCCCGCAGGCAGCAGCGTAGCCTTGCGCCGCTTGCAGATTGGCGATCCGGATTTCGATCTTCAGCGAATCGCACCGCCAGCCGTGGGAAGTAGCACGACTTTGACCTACGACACCGCCTTATGTTTCGAATACACGCTCGACGGTGGCACGACATGGGCCAAAACGACACGACAGACCACCATAGTGGTTGCCCTCAGATGCAACTCGGGCGGAAATTATGATACGGAAGTGCTCTCCATCTCCCTGAACGGCCTCCCTCCCGGACAGCCGCTGCGCTTTCGCGAAAGTCCCTCGCGCCCTTCGCTCGGCCACACCACGGTGCGGGCGGTTCCCGGCGGACACCGCGTGAGCAGCTTTTTCGATATCTTCACGGAGGTTTCGATCGATGACGGCGCTACGTGGTGCCCGGCGCAGCGACCGATTCGCTGCGCGGCCACGGATTGCCGCTCGGAGCATGTCGTAGCAGGCACCAGCTCATTTCCGCCACCGGGCGATCTCGGCGAAGGCGAGGGCAGCAACGGCCAGCAGACGAAAATCGGCCCAAAGCAAAAGGCATGGGTTTGCAGCAACTTCAGACTCCAGAGCGGTGGTGGCTCGACCGCCCCTGTGACCGTGACGGAATCGGGCATCGCGACGTTTGACTGGTCCACTGATTTTGGCCAGACATACACACGTGTATCCGCGCCGCTCCGTTTGAGCCGGACAGCCGGACTGATCGCCGGCGAGCAGGAATGCGATCAATTCTCGGTCTCCGGCGGAACGCTGCCTGCCGGCGTCATGCTCCGCGAAAGTCCCTCAAAGGCATCGCTCGGACGCACATCGATTGTTGACCAGTCCGACGGAACATTCCGCATCGGCAGCTTTTTCGACATCTTCACCGAAGTGAGCGTCGATGGCGGGTTGTCGTGGGAGCCCACGGACATGCCGATTCAGCTTCGCCTGCTGCCGACCGTGAACAAAATCGAGTCCACAGTCGCGACTTTCCCCGCCTATGAATCCCTCGCGCCCGCAACGGGCGACAGCGGTCTGCATTTCGCGGACGGCTCGGCGATTTCTTTCTTCGACATCTTCACAGAGATCACGCCCGCCCCGCTTCCCGATGGACTTGCAGTGTGGCTCTCCAAAAAAGGATACGATTACTACAAAGCCAAGTCCGACCTTCGCGTGGTCAGCGGCGGTGTGACACACACATCCACGGGGCCCATCCACGTGCAACTCGAAGCGACCCGCGGCCTTGATGAAGGCACGACACAGGTCTTCGACACCGAAATGCTCGCGTGCGACAGCGGCGACGCGACCACCGGGTTCATGCTCCGCGAGAGCCCGACGAAGCAATCGCTCGGCAAGACCAGGATCACACCGGCTGCCGACGGCACCTTCCGCATCAGCAGCTTCTTCGATATCTTCACCGAGATCAGCTACGACGGAGGCGCCACATGGATTCCGAGCGACGGCCCGCTGCGGCTCGAAGGTCGGCGCGTTCCGCCTCCCGTCATCACCGCAGGACCGCGGCCAATCACCAACGTCCTGCCTGGAAAACAGTTCAGCCTCTTCGTGGCATGCGGGCCAAGCCTCTCGCCCCTTCACTTCCAATGGTTGAAAGGCGGAGTGCCCATCGCCGGCGCACCGGATTCGCCGGATTTGTCGATCGCCGGAGCCAAGCCTACGAACGCGGGCTTTTACTCGTGCCGGGTCAGCAATGCAGGCGGCGCGGTGGTTTCCGCCGCGGGCGAAGTGATCGTGCGCAACCCATTCCCGCCGCTCGCAGGGAAATACAATGGGCTCATCAACAACTTGAACGGACTGCCGCCCGGAACCCCGGTCATTCGCGGCGGATATTTTGCCATCAACTTGATGACCACTGGCGGCTACAGCGGCACCGTACTCCTCGACGGACGTAAGTATGCCGTGAAGGGAAATTTCGATGCCG
>JAYSTZ010000608.1:0-7047 GCA_043719365.1 Verrucomicrobiaceae bacterium
TGCGGCAAATTTCCCTGAAGCAGCAATCCTCCAGCAATCCTCCAACGCAGACCGAACCCGCGAAAAAACCGGCCGCTCCGCCGCTGACGAAGTTTCGCGCCCGCGAAGAGTGGCTTCAATTCACCACGCTGCTGCGCCGCGCATTCCTTTCAAAGCTCCGTAATGTCGCCAGTCTCTTCGTCACACTGCTCGCTCCGCCGGCACTCGCATTCATCGTCGGTTGGGCACTCTACTTTACCGACAAAAAGGATGTGCCCGATGGAGGCTACGTGTTCTCACACGCCTTCCACATCCCCACGTATATTTTCATCTCGCTGCTCGTAGCCCTCTTCCTCGCGTTGATGAACAGTGTCGAGGACATCATTCGCGATCGTGTCGTCCTTCAGCGTGAGCGCAATCTGAACGTCAGTATCGGCTACTACGTCCTCGCGAAATTTCTCACGCTCTGTGTGTTTTCCGCAATTCAATGCGCGCTCTTTGTCTTTGTCGGGAATTGGATTCTCGAAGTCCGCGGAATGTTCAGCATCTACTTCCTGTGGACATTCCTCACCGCAGTCAGCGGCATCTCGCTCGGTTTGCTCGTCTCCGCAGTTGTGCCGAACTCGAAGACCGCCGCGATGCTGGTCCCGCTCATCCTCATTCCGCAGCTCATCTTCGGCGGTGCGCTCATCAAATATGAGGAAATGAATCGCGACCCGGATCTGTTGTATTCGTTCAACCGAATCTTTAACGGGAGAAAATCGCCCGACGATGCGGAGACAGAAAAAAAGCTGCGAGTTCCGTTCATCAGCCGACTGGTCGCCACGCATTACAGCTACGAATCGCTTGTCGTTGCCCAAGCCAAACTCAATCCGCTAACCGTCCGCCAGACCAAGCTCGACGAAATGATTCGCGCCCTCGCGAAGCAGCCCAACATGACGCCCGCACAGAACGACCGACTCTCGGACCTGAAAGAAACGCTCGCGCAGCTCTCTGGGCTCGAAGCAGGCTCGGCGCGGGAAATCGACCGCAGGCTAGGACGGATCGACGAAATCATCGGCGGCAGCACACCGTCCCTCCGAGATTTCCGCACCAAGGTATCGAACGTCAGCGCCGACCAACTCTACAACAACACGAAGATCAACGACCTCGTCTCCAAAGCTGAGAGCGAACAAAACGACTACCGGCGCGCATACCGTCTCAACGTGTTTTTCAGCCCTGAAAAGCACCACCTCTATTGGTTCACGGACAAAGAACTCGGATGGACGACGAGCGTCTATATCCGAAACACGCTCATCTTACTCGGCACATCCGGAGCGATGCTTCTCCTTCTAGGAATCGTCCTTCGCCGACAATTGAACCGCACCGCAACATAAGCGCTCCTGCGCAGGAATGAGGTGCGTTCCTTTCTCGTCACAGGAGCATCAGCCACTTATCCTTTCATCATGAAGCGTTCACTCTTTCTTGTCCTCATCGCCGCGATTTTGACTGGCTGCGGCCAAAAAACCACAACCGGGCCTGCGCCACTTCGCGTCGGGATGGAGTTGAGCACACCACCGTTTGAAATGGCGGATTCCGCAGGAAAACCCGACGGCATTTCCGTCCGACTAGCCGAAGCTCTCGCTCAAAAACTTGGGCGTCCGTTGCAAATCGAGATCATCGCATTCGAGGGACTCGAAACCGCTCTGAAGACCGGCAAAATTGACATCATCCTTTCCTCCATGACGGATACACCAAAGCGCCGCGAGTCCATCGACTTCACCGATGCCTACTGCAAAATCGGGCTGGCGCTGCTCATCCCGAAAGACTCAGCCATTTCCGATGCCTCCGAACTGAATGCTGCAGGCAAGAAAATCGTCGCCCGACTCGGAACAACCGCGGTCGCGTTAGTAAAAACGAAGCTTCCCCTCGCAGAAGTCGTCCAACTCGATCAAAACGCAGCCTGTCTGCTGGAAGTCACGCAACGCAAAGCCGACGCGTTCATTTACGATCAGCTCTCCATCCTCAAATTGCAAGCATCGCAGCCCGACGCGACAAGGGCTTTGCTACGTCCGCTTCAAAGCGAATCGTGGGCGATGGCCCTCACAAAAGAGAACGCTGCACTGCGGGATCAAATCAACGGCTTCCTCCGCGAGTTCCGTGCATCAGGCGGCTTCGACCGACTCGCCACACAATATCTCCGCGATGAAAAAGCAGCCCTCGCGGCGCAAGGCGTGCCGTTCATTTTTGAATGACCGCATCACCACGGCGAACGATTCTGATTAGTGCAATCGTCCTCGCGGCGCTCGCCTTTGCCTGCTGGCACATCCTCGCCTCGCTCCGATATTCGTGGCACTGGGACGCCATCTGGGAACAGCGCGAAATTATGTTCCGTGGGTGGATGCTCACCATTGGCATCTCCGCCGCCGCGCTCCTCGGAACAATCCTTTTTGGCCTCCTGCTCGCGGCTGGTCAACAGGCCCATGAACCAGTCACTCGAACGGTCTGCCGCTCATACGTGGAGCTCATCCGCGGGACACCCCTACTCACGCAACTGTTGCTCGGATATTACGTCGTCGGCGCGGCATTTCATCTCGATGATAAAGTGCTCGCTGGCATCCTTCTTCTGGTCTCGTTCGAGTCTGCGTATATGGCGGAGATTCTCCGCGGAGGCGTCGCGAGTATTGAAAAAGCGCAATGGGATGCCGCTACAGCACTCGGCCTCAGTCGCGCGCAGACTTGGCGATTCATCATCCTCCCACAAGCGCTGCGGCGCGTTTTGCCCGGCGTCGCGGGACAAAGCGCGAGCCTCGTGAAAGACTCCAGCCTGCTCAGCGTCATCGCGGTCGCTGAGTTCGCGCAGCAGACTAAACTCGCGGTGAGCGCCACGAGTTCCCCGCTGGAAGGCTACATTCCGATGGCGATCGGCTACCTCGCGCTCACGCTGCCACTCAGCTACATTGCCCGCCGGTGGGAAAAGAAATGGAGGACAACGTGAAGCTCCAAATCGAAAACCTCACGCAAACCTACGGCACCCAGCGGGCGCTCGATGGACTGTCGCTTTCCATCGAACAGAACATCCGTTGTCTCGCGCTGATCGGCCCCTCCGGCGGTGGAAAATCCACCCTACTCCGACATATCGGCGCGCTCGAAGTGCCCGCATCCGGCAGCATCAGCGTGAATTCGACAATCCTCCCCCGCGACGAACCTGCGCTCCGAGCGATCCGCCGCAAGAACGGCTTCCTTTTCCAAAGCTACAACCTCTTTCCCCACCTCACCGCGATGGAGAACATCACGCTCCCGCTCGTACAGGTCCACGGACATACGCCCGCAGCCGCACGAGCACTCGCGGATGAACAGCTTCACCGCTTTGGCCTTCACGCACACGCTGAAAAGCGCCCCGTGCAACTCAGCGGCGGACAGCAACAACGCGTCGCCCTCATTCGCGCCATCGTCGCAAAACCGGAACTGCTTTTCTTGGATGAACCCACCGCAGCCCTCGACCCGGAGATGACAGTGGAAGTACTGGAACTCATCCGCGAATTAATCCGCGCCGGGCAGGAAGTCGTTCTCTGCACCCACGAAATGGGATTTGCCCGCGCAGTAGCCGACAGCATCGCGTTCATTGCGGAGGGCAAGGTGCTCGAATCTGCGTCCCCGCAGTCCATGTTCGATACGCCGCAACACGAAACGGTCCGGCGATTCTTAAGCCGGGTTCTGGAATTTCGGTAATTTAGAAATATATTCCTTGCTCCTAAAGGAACAAAGATTTTAGAAAGTCCTCTCACAACAACCAATCAAATGGACAATCCCTACCAAGCCCCTCGCGGCGAAATTCTTACACCCACCAGCGGCGCAAACCCACTGACGTGGAAACAAATCCTATTCTCCTTCCAAGGACGAATTCCCCGGCGGCAATATTGGGGGGGTTCTTTGATGATCGTCCTCATCGCGGCAGTTCCGTTCGGTATCATCACTGCGCTCGCGGAATCCGAGAGCACTGCATCCCAAGTCGTGGTCGCGGCACTCGGAATCGCTCTCGCGGTGTTCTACTTTTGGGCAATTTTTGCCGTGACCACAAAACGCTGGCATGATCGTGACAAGAGCGGCTGGTGGTTTCTAATCGCTTTTCTTCCGATTATTGGAGGCTTCTGGGCATTGATCGAAAACGGCTGTCTCCGCGGCACCGAAGGACCGAATCGCTACGGCGACGACCCGACGTAGCCTCAGTTTGCCGAGCGAAACCAACCCATCCGCGCAGGATTCAGCGCGATGTTGATCTGCTTTGTTTCGAGGTATTCATCGAGGCCATAGGTTCCGAGTTCGCGCCCCCAACCACTTTGTTTGTAGCCTCCCCACGGAGCTTCATTAAACGTCGGGTGATACGTGTTGAGCCATGTGATTCCGGCGCGGAGTTGACGCAAAACGCGTAAGCCACGCGCGCCATCCTTTGTAAATACACCACCTGCGAGCCCATAGACGGTGTCGTTGGCAATTCGGATGGCATCCTCTTCTGTATCGAAAAGCTGCACCGACAGCACCGGCCCGAAGATTTCCTCGCGAACGATGCGCATGTCAGGCCGTGTGTCCGCAAAAATCGTTGGCACCACGAAGTTGCCCTTCGCGTGCGGGCCGCTCGTCAGGCGATGCCCACCACACAGCAACCGGGCTCCTTCATCGACGCCGGACTGGATGTAGTCGAGCACGCGATGCGTGTGCGACTGCGTAATCAGCGGCCCCATTTCCGTATTCGGGTCCATGCCATCGCCAAGCACAATACCGGCAGCCGCAGTCGCAAGACGCGGGAGAAAAGCATCCGCAATGGAACGATCCAACACCAAGCGGGAACCCGCGCTGCACACTTCGCCCTGGCCCGCGAAGCACGCGAAAAGCGCGTATTCCAACGCCACATCAAGGTCCGCATCCGCGAAGACAATGCACGGCGATTTTCCACCCAGCTCGAGTGTCACCTTTTTCAAATTGCCCGCAGCAGACGCAAGGATCGATCTTCCCGTGGCTGTTCCACCAGTGAACGCAACCTTGTCCACCAGCGCCGATGCCGCGAGCGCGTTTCCCACGCTGGCCCCCGGCCCCAGCAGAAGCTGCGCGGCACTCGGCGGCAGGCCCACACCCAGCATCAGTTCGAAAAGACGAATCGCAGTCAGCGGCGTTGTCTCCGCCGGTTTGAGGATGCACACATTCCCCGCAGCAAGTCCCGGTGCGAGCTTCCACGCCGCCATGAGCAGTGGGAAGTTCCACGGGATGATTTGCCCGCAAACGCCGATGGGCTCGCGCACGACCATTGTCTGGATGCCGGGATCCGATACCTCGAAAGTCTGCCCGAGCGCCTTCGTCGCGAGGCCCGCGTAATAGCGGAAACAATTCGCAGCATCGGCCACATCGTAGCGCGACTCCCGGAGCGGCTTACCATTGTTGCGCGTCTCCAGCGTCGCGAGCTCGTCGGCTTGAGCATCAATCGCATCGGCGATTTTCAAAAGATACGACGCCCGTTCCTGTGCTCGCATCCGCGGCCACGGCCCTTCATCAAATGATTTCCGCGCAAACCGAATCGCAGCAGCCGCATCAGTTTCCGAGCCCTCCGCCACGATGGCAAAAGGAACATTGGTTGCAGGGTTGAGGATCTCGCGTGTCGCACCGTCTGCGGCCAGCACCCACTCGCCGCCTATCAACATTGGAAGCGTCTTCATACTGGAAACGGTGCGCCTTTTTCGGGCGGGCGCAAGCGGGATTACTTCCCGAGTTTCGCGAGGCGTGCCTTGGCCTCTTCGGCTTCCGGCAATGTTTGGAGTTTTTCCTTCGTCAGCATTTCCGCAAGCCGCTCCTTCACTTTGTCATCCTTGCCCTGTTTGAAATATCCATCCGCCGCACGAAGGTAGGCGCGCGCAGCCCACGATGGATACTTCAACTGCGTGAGCGCCACGCGCTCAAACTGGGAAATTGCCTCCGGGACCTTGCCTTGCCGGAAAAGCACCTCTGCGATTTGGAAAAGCGAGTAGGCCGTCGATTCACCGCGCCATTCGCGGACCCCTGCGACTTCCTGAAATAGTTTCGTCGCTTCGACATAGTTGCCCTTTTCGAGATGCACCTTGGCCTGACCGAGCAACGCTTCCTTCAACTTATAAGGAGCGCCAAGCCGGTCGATGGCGTGCGTGTAGAGCTTCATCGCTTCGTCGTAGTTCTTGCGGGAGAAATTCACCTCGGCCAATCCCACCCAGCCCGCATCCACACGGTCCGCCTTCGGGAAGTTTTCGCGGAGCGTCTGGTAAAGCGTCTCGGCGACTTCGATCTTGCCCTTCGCGAATTGGTAGTCGCCGATCTCCATCAAGAGATGCGGGCTCAAATCATCGGTCTTCGCCTTTTCTGCGATCTCGGCGAGCAGCTTTTCCCGCTTATCCGTATTTCGGCTGATCTTCGCCAGTTCGCTAAACGTGAACAAAATGCGAAGCTCAGTCGTGAGATTCATATTCTCGCGAAGCGGCTTAATCATGCGCTCCAGTTCCGCTTCCGCGTCCCACTTCGCGGGCTCCGCCTCGGACTTCGGCTTATCCAAACCGGAACTGGTCACCTCCATCGCGATACTCTCCTTCACCGCCACGGCAGGACGCCGGCGCGACCAATCGGCCACCTGTGTGAGAATCATCTCGATGCCTTCGCGCTTCGGGTCGCCGATATATTTGCTCAGCGTCTCAATGGTGATCTTCTTGGCCTCTTCCATGCGTCCAAGTTTGGATTTCGCTTTGCCCATCCAATAGACAGCCGTCACCGCCGCCGGATGATCCGGACGTGCCTGCACAAACTCGGTGTAGAGCTTTTCCACGCCCTCCCAATCCGCAGCCTTCTGAAGTTGTTTCCCCGCCTCGAAGAGCGAATAAGTGAGCACCTCGTCCGTAGTCGCGCGCTTGTAGCTCTCGATATATGCGACAGCGGCCTCGGCAGGCTGCTTCAGCGCAGCCTTCGCATCGCCCATCAGCGCATAGACCTCGGGTTGCAGTAGCTCCTTCGGGTCCGAGCCAAAATTCGTCAGCCAAGTTTCGCACTCCTTGATGCACTGCTCGTTTTCATACGCGG
>JAYSTZ010000609.1:0-2995 GCA_043719365.1 Verrucomicrobiaceae bacterium
GCCCCGCAGCCCAAAAAGCCCATCCTTGCGGCGCAACCACCGGCCCCGCCGTCCGGCACAAAAAAACGCCGCATTCTGATCGCAGAGGACGACAGCATGGTCTGCGAAGTCATGTTCGTATATCTTTCCGAGGACGGCTACGAAGTCACCACCGCATCAAACGGTCGGGAAGGCGTCGAGACGTTCGCCAAAAACAACGGAGCGTTCGACCTTTTCATCACCGACCGCGCAATGCCCGAGATGGGCGGCGATGAAGTCGCCCTGGCAGCTAAACGGATCAATCCAAGCGTGCCCGTCATCCTTCTTACCGGATTCGGCGAACTCATGAACAGCGAAGGCGAAAAACCGCCCGGCGTGGACCTCGTGGTTGGCAAACCATTTACCATCGCGAGCCTTCGCGAAGCGTTGCGAAAAGTGGGGGTTTAGGACCGGAATCCGAATTGCTCCCCCAACGCGAGACAATCAGCCAGCGGACGCAGGCCGCCCGTGCAGGTCTCATCACTCAGATTTGCAGCAGCCGCGCAAACGCCATAGCGGAGTTGCTGTGTGACGGTGTGCCCCTCATGCCATCCAAGGAGGACGCCCGCCGCAAACGCATCGCCGGCGCCCGCTGCGCCTTTGATATAGCCGCTCGACGGCAACGCAACCGAGCCGTGCTCGTCCCAAACGCCATCCCGCCCCAGCGCCACGCCACCATCGGGAAAATGAACGATTACCCGCTCACGAACACCTGCATCCAGGAGTGCCTGCATCGCGATTCGAAGCTCGGCGCGATCGAGTTTCCCCTCGGCATTGTGAACCTTTCGGCCCGTGCATCGACCGGCCTCAAATTCGTTCATGATGCAGTAATCGACATACTTCAGCGTCGGCAGGACGATTTTCGCGAACCGGTCGCTATCCTCGCTCACGCAATCGATCGATGTTTTCAGCCCCGCCGCGCTCGCCGCTGCGAGCACCTCGGCGGCCACGGTCCCATGCGTCGCACTTGGTCCGTCGAGCCGATCCAGCAGGAGCAGGTAGCCGAGATGGAAAATCTGCGCCTGCGTCTTGGAGAAGTCAAAGTGCTCCGGCCCGAGCTGCGCATTTGCCCCGCGTGCGTGGAAAAATGTCCGCCGCCCCGTTGCCTCCACGGTCATCACGTCGGTAAAGCTCGTCGGCGCATCCGCGGAGCGCAGCAGCGCAGCCGTGTCGATCCCGTTCTGTTTGCAAACTTCGACAATCCAGCTCCCGAGCTCATCGTTGCCCGTCAGCCCGGCCGCCGATAATGGGAACGTCGCGCCCATGAGTGCGATGTCCACCAAGATATTAAACGGAGAGCCGCCCGTGCCTTTCGACGTGGAGAGGATGTTCGCCAGCGTATCCTGCTGGGGCCAAACATCGATGATTTTGACAGCGTCAACAATCCAGTTGCCGCCCGCGAGAATTCCGTTTCGGTTGCTCATAGTAAAAGGCCGCACAGAGCGTACGAAGAACCGCCTGCTGTCCAGCGCGCTTTATACTCTATTCGACAAATTCCAGCTCCACGGGCTCTTTCAAAAAGCCGAGTTTGTAGCCGCGCCCGAGAAATTCCCGAATCGCCATGCGACCGGATTCGCCGTAGTCGAGCGTGCGGTCGTTCACATACATGCCGATGAATTTGTCCGCGAGTGCGCGGTCCAATCCCCGGCCAAGCGGCAGCGCGTGGTCCACGCCGGCCGCGCGGTTTTCGAGCCCGTATCGGATGCTCTCGCGGAGGATGACATTGATCTCGGAGCGATCCGCTGGCGAGATGTCCTTGCGAATGACATTTCCGCCGAGCGGCAACGGCAGGCCCGTCTCGTCCATCCACCACGCGCCGAGATCGAGCACGAGGTCGAAGCCGTCGCGCGCATACGTGAGCTGGCCTTCGTGGATGATCAGACCCACGTCCGCATTTCCCGCTTCGAGATAGTCGAAAATCTGATCAAACGGAACCACCGTGTGCATCGGCTCCCCGAGAAAGAAGAGCTTCAATGCAAGGAACGCACTCGTCATCAGCCCCGGAATCGCGATGCGCTGATGCTGGAGCCATTCGCGAATCGCGCCATAGTCCGAGAGGTCGGGCAGCGCCTTACCGCGCTTCACGATGAGCATCGGGCCGTAGCCCTCGCCCATGCTCGCTCCGCACGGCAGCAGCGCGTATTTGTCCAGCACGCTCGCGTAAGCGTGGATGCTGATTGCAGAAATGTGGAGTTCGCCGCGAGTGCAGCGCTCGTTCAGCGTCTGGATATCCTGCAGGATATGCTCAAAACGCCAGCGTCCCGATGGAATCTTGTTTTCGGCGAGCGCGTAGAACATGAACGCGTCGTCGGGGTCCGGGGAGTGGCCGAGTGTGAGCTTTTGGATGTCTGACATGAATGTGGTTCGAATGGGATGCCGAGTTCAGACGCCGATGAAAAGGCAAAGATGCAGCGGACCGGGCCGCCACACTCACGCCTCGCTACGTGCAAATGCCGCATCTTTCCACAAAAGAACGGCTACCGGAATCCACAGCGCAGCCTGCGCCCACACCGGGTGCAGCCATTCGCCCGTCTGCTCGCGATGATGCCAGGCCGCGTAGTAGAGAATCATCAGCGCACTGAGGGTCCAAGCCGCGCGGCTTCGATGGAATACTGCAAATGGAAGCAGCCACGTCGCGTACCAAAAGGTCACCGTCGGGGAGCAGATGAGGAACGCAAAGAACGTCCACAAAGCAGCGCGTGAAAGCGGTCGCACACTCCACGCGATCCACAACGTTCCGACCAGCAGAACGGCAGCGCAGAAGAAGGAGGCAATCGCTTTTCCACCGAGCGCGAGTTCGAGGATAAAATGGAGCGGACCGTTCCCGCTCGTCGCACCACCAAAGTCCGCAAGCCCGTGGATCCAATTCGGAAACGAGAAAGCAAACGGCACCGCAGGCAATACGCCCGCTACCACAAACGCCCATATTGCCCGCCGGCCTCGGACATCGAACGCCACCCAGAACGCTGGCACCAAA
>JAYSTZ010000610.1:0-7044 GCA_043719365.1 Verrucomicrobiaceae bacterium
CGCGATGGCGAGGGCTGCGGCTGCATTGGACGGACGCGCCTTGCCCCCCGCGAGGATGCTGCCGGAGTTCATGTCGCCGCCGATGGTCACTTTCCCGACGGTCGTTCCTGCAAGGATGCGGACAAAACCTCCATTGCCGTTCATCGAGCCGGCGATTGTCACGGCCCCGATTTTGCCTTCAACAAACATGCCGGACGACACTCGCGTGTGGGAAATCATCGAGCCGCCGATTTTCAGCGAGGCCACGTCGCCCGACGCGGTGATGCGTGCGCCGGGAGAGACTCCCGCAGTGTCGAAGTTTCCGGTGATCGTAATCGGTCCGAAGCTTCCCGATACTCCGCCGGTTGCGGAGAGGAATGCTCCGCGGACGTCGCCCTTCACCGTGAGCGCTCCGACCTTGCCGGAGAACTCGCTCGTGTAAATGCCCCCGTCCGTCAATTTTCTCGAACCCAGCAATCCCATGGATGCAGCGGTGACCGATTTGATGGCGCCATCTGTGAGCACCGCGTCGCCCGCTGAGATGCGCTCGAGATTGCCGGGGAGCGCGACAGCACCGAGGTCCACGCCGGTCGCGTTCAAGTATCCGATATGCACGGAGCCATCGCCGAGATTGTTGACCTTGTCGAACTTCGCTGTGAGCGCGAGCCCCGTGCCTTTTGCAGACGCGCCCTCGTTTGAAAGATTTAGGATTCGCAAGAATTCGCCGCCCAGCGCTCCCTGTGCTTCAAATAAGAAGTCGGCGGCGTCGAGAACGGCTTTTGTCGATTTCAGCGTCACCAGGTCGCCGTCGATGTCCTTCCATGTGGCGCTTTTTCGATCGGGCGCGACCTTCAGCGAAGTGTCATCGTTTGTGATTTGCAGAATCTTTTCGCTGCCGAGGAGTACGGCATTTCCCATCAGGCTTCCGAGCACGAAATTGACATACTCGCTCGGCTCCACCCCGGTGTCGCCGGTGATTGCGATGGTGACGTTTTGCTGCGTGATTCCAGCGGGAAAGATGAGCGTCGAGGGAGTGAACGAGTAGTCCACGCCCTCGGTCGCAGTGCTATCGCTGCTTGCAGAAAGGATGGCTGTGATTGTTCCGCTGGCTGCGGCAGTGAGCGATGCGGTGAAATTGTAAAACGTCACGCCGGTATTTCCCTCGGCCCGAGAATCCGGCATCGTGTCCGAGAATACGAGCGCCGGCCCGATTGTCTTAGACGCGGGCAACTCCGAAGTCCCATGGGTGTAGTTGCTCGTCGCGGTGGCGGTGATTCCCGAGTATGCTGCGAGCGATGGCAGTGGTTGCGAAATGAACACGTCGCCGTTGACGTTCGCTGTGAGTTCCACTGAGGCGACATGGGTGTATGTTCCTGCGCTCTGACCGTAAAAATTGATCGTGTATGTCTCGCCGGGAAAACCGGTGAGCGTGCCCTTGGCCCTGTATTGGCCCATCGCGTCCACATATGCGCCGATGAGCACCGGGTAATTCTGAACCTGATCCTCATCGGGCTGGTCATTTGCCGTCGCGCCGTCACCAAGAATATCGATCACTTCGTCGCCCGCATTCGGCGCGGAATCCACGAACGTATTTTCCCGAATCGTCACCGGGTCGATGCCGGTCGCGATACCGTCGCCGCTGGTCCACGCGATGTGGTTCGGTCGCGCACCGCTGCCGCCGATCTCAATACCGGGGCCGCTCACGGAAATTGCGCCGACACCATTGCTTGCGGGAACGAGAGACATCAACTGGGGAGCGGCCCCGATGATGTTGCCGGCGATCAGAGCCGAAGTAGGGCTGTTGACCCCTGCCGCGGTATTCATGAGAATCCCGGGTCCTGAGTTGTTCGCGATGTAGTTCGGCTGGCCAGTCATGCCGTCCCTTCCGATGACATAATTAGCGCGCCCAAACGCCCAAACGCCCGCTCCGAGATTGCGAGACGAAGCGTTGAAGGTTCCGTCCGCAAAGAGACCGATGAAATTGTTCAAGACTCGCACGTCGTTGAAGCAATTCACGAAATGAATCCCGTCCCCGCCGTTTGCGGAAATCACATTTGGTTCCGTTCCCCCAATCGTTGGAGACGTGCATGAATCGAGATAGATTCCGGCGCCCAAATTGCCCTGGGGCGCGATGCCGTTGCGATCCACGCCGATGTTTGAATTCTGAACGACCAGTCCCGATACGTAATTCCCGACAATTCCGTAGATGGAGTTTCCCGAGATGACATTTTTCCCCGAGGCCCCGGTGCCTCCCACTGTCAGATTACTCCCTGATACTTCGATGCCGAACTGGTTGCCCGTGATCGTGCATCCGGCGATGAGGATGTTGTTTGCATTCACGAAAATCCCGGCATCGTCGAAGTCCGAAATCGCGAGCCCGTGTACCTCCGAGCCGCTTGCTCCGGGTCCGAAGGCCAGTCCGTTTTGGGAAAACGTGAGACTGCCTGAGATTGATATGAGCGGCGAATTCGTGTAGCCCGCCTGCGTCCTGCCATCGATAATCACTGGCGAATTGACGTCAATTTCCGTTTGGAGGTTAATCGTTACCATGACTGGAAGATTGAACGCGATGATGTCCGTCCCCATCGACGACTCCGCCTGTGCGAGCGCATCGCGTAGCGAGCCCGCACCGGAGTCGGAGCCACTTGTGACGGTGAAGGTTGCGGGGGCGATGCGGGATTCGAGCGGTTCGATATGCATGACTCCCGTTTAATTGGGGCAGCATCCATACTCAATCCTCAAAAGCGCGCTCCCTGTGCGCTAATTACGCGGGGCTACGCGTCTTTTCCGCAGCACTTCTTGTATTTCTTCCCGCTGCCGCATGGGCATTGATCGTTGCGGCCGATTTTCGCGGGTGCCACATGAGGAGTCGGCGGCGTGCGGACCACCGGCTCAGGGTTTGCGAAAACCCTTCGGGGAGCTTTGAATCGGGGCACTTCGACGAGCGGTTTGTTGTCGGCATCTTCGAGGTGGTAATCCGCCCACCATTCCGTTGAGTGGGCGACGTTGTTGATTCGCTGATTGCGCTTTCGGAATGCTGCTAATGGGGATGCGTCGTCTTCAAACACCGGGTTCTCAATGTCGTTCCATCCGATCATCGTATCATCGATCCAGCCAGCATCGAAAGGCGCACGGAGCAGGGGCACGAGTTCTTTCGCTTCGATCTCCATCACAAGCACCGCGAGCGCTGTCCAGACGTGGTCGTATCGGCGGATGAGTTTCTCGGAAATGAGCTCGCGCAGATACGAGATGAGCGCTTCCCTCGGCATCTCGTCCCATGTCACGAGCACTCCAAGACTGTGCAGGGCGACACTCCGGCAGAAATCGTCCCCATCAGTGTCTTCCACGATCGCTCGAATCTCCGGAAGGTCGGCAACGGCCACAGCGGCGAGAATGCGCGGTCCGTCCTGGGTGACGATATCGCCGCCGATGTCCTCGGCTCCGGTCCCCGGAAGTGAAAGCCAGCGGAGGACGAATGGCAGCGCAAGAGGCTCACGCCATTTCGCAAAAAGATACAGAGCGTTTGCGAAGATGCGTGCTTCATTCGGAGATGCGTCCACGGGTGCCGAGAGTCCGGTCTCCAATGCGGCCAGCAGGATGGGCGTGAGCTCCTCGCGGCGCACATCAGCAGAGGCCAGCGCAGCCTTGGGCGGGAAGCCGCGAAACTCTGAGAGCGCCAAGGCTATGGCCTGCGCGGAGATGTGTTCCTGCGGCGCTTTCGGAGCTGGCTCACCCTCGGAAGTCCTGCGGGTGCGTTCGATGTTCGCCCAGTATTTGCATTCGCGGCAAATCCCGCCGAGCGGGTAGTCGATGCCCTCATCGTGTGGGCATCCCTTGATTCCCTCCGGCACGAAGCGACCGGCCGCCTGGACTGCTTCAAAGAATTCTTCCACTTCCTCCGCGATCTTCGCGTCGTCGCGAATGTCTCCGCCATCGACGTACCATCGTTCCACCTCGGTCGGCGCGGCTTCAGGCGAGGTGATGAGCGTGGCCATGTACTTTGTGGCCCGCTCGCTATCCGGCCCGAAGGCTACAAGGACGCCAAGTGGATACTCATGCTGAAGTGGTTCGATATTTTCCATCACGCACTAAACGAAACCAGCGGCGTTCCCGCAACCGTCAACTCCGAAGAAACGGGCAAGCGGCATCGTATTTCTATCGACCCAGCGGCGTCGCATCCGGCGTGGCCACTCGCAAGGCCCAGCCTGCCGGGCTTCCGGCACACGAAAGGGCTACTTCGCCAGCGAAACGCACACGATTTCCTTGTCGTTCCGCGCATACACGCTGCGATTCGCAAAGGCCGGATGCGACCACACTACCGGGCGCCCGGGGTCGGTGTTCGATGGGTCGATGACGTGCATCCGACTGAGTTCCTCGTATCCGGCAGGCGAGAGTTTCGCGATGATGAGGTCGCCCTTTTCGTTAAAGAGAAAAAAGCGCCCTTCGTGCTTCACCAGAAACACATTGGCCCAGCGCACCGGCTTGTCCGCCGTCGTCGCGGCAAATGTTTCCCATACGCGCTCGCCGGTTTCCGCTTTGATGCACCGGAGCTGTCCATAGCTGCACACGCCGTAGATGTGCCCGTCTTCGAGAACGGGCGTGGACATCACGGTGTGGAGAGCGTCGGTCTCTTTCTCGCTCGCTTTGTTGCTCTGCCAGATCTTCGTTGCTGCGGGCTTATCCTTGTCCAGACGCATCATCACGGAGCCGTTGTAAAACGAAGTCACATACAGCAAATCGCCGAGCTTCCGAGGAGTCGCGATCGTCATTCCTGCGTTCGCCTTTCCCGGCTCGGACCAAAAGACCGCGCCCGTTTCCGGATCGAGAGAGTTCAGCGATTGCGGGTGCCAGATGATAAGCTGCCGCTTGCCGCCCGCTTCAAAAATAACCGGCGGCGCATAGCCCGGTTCGGCCGCACTCAGCGCGCGCCACAGCTCCTTGCCTGTATCCTTGTCGTACGCGGCAGCCACGGTTCCTTCGCCGCCCGCGAGACAGATCAGCTTTTGCCCGTCGATGAGCGGATGCCCCGAAAATCCCCACGTCGGTGTCGCGACTCCGAAATCCTTTTTGAAGTCGTGCGCCCAAATTTCCTTTCCCGTTGCCGCGTCGAGACACATCAGGTTTCCCTCGGCGCCCAGCGCATACACTTTTCCACCGCTCACCACCGGCGTCGTGCGCGGTCCCGCGGCGTAGCTCACCGTGTAAGGGCAGTCGTATTCATGCACCCACAGTTGTTTGCCATCAGCCTCGTTGAGACACACCACGCGCTCCGTGCCGGGAATGTGCCCGCGGGCAAACGCATTGCGAGGATTGCTCGTATCCTTCGCGAGCTGCCGGTCCATAAAATACACACGCCCATCCGCCACCGCAGGCCCCGAGTAACCGCCACCAATCGGCACCCGCCAGCGAACCACCGGACCACCCGCCGGAAACGTCTCCACGATGCCCGTCTCCCGCCACACGCCGTCGCGTTGCGGTCCGAGCCATTGCGGCCAGTCGTCCGCGTTTGCAAGTGCGGCGAAGAGTGTGATTGCGAGAAGTGAAAGGCGAAGATTCATGGAAGCTGTGAGTGAGGCGGTGGTCAGTGTGCAGTAGATCAGTGGCTGCGACTCACTACCGATCAAAAGACTGCTGCGCACTCCTATTCCGACCATTCCGGATCTCGGAATCCCGCTCGACATTCTGCGGGCGTCTCCTATCAGCAGGAAATCTCCTGACTATGCGCGCCGTCTTCATCATCGCCTGTTTGAGTCTCACTGCGTTTGGGGCGGTCCCGCTTTCCCCGCAAGCCGCGCAGACGGGGAGTTTTGTGCTGCGGGATGGAGCGGATGTGGGCATTGATTTTGTTCATCGGTGGACGCCCCCGGAGCGGTATCGCAAGACATTTGACCACTCAGGCGCGGGCGGCGTGGCGGTCGGGGATTTTGATGGCGATGGGAAGCCGGACGTTTTTTTGACGCGGCCGTTTGGTGGGGCGAAGTTGTATCGGAATCTCGGCGGGTGGAAGTTTCAGGACGTCACGGCGCAGTCCGGAGTCGAACGCGAGCAGCGATGGGCGGGCGGCGCGACTTGGGCGGATGTCGATGGCGACGGCGACTTGGATCTCGCGGTTTGCGGCTATGATTGTGCAAACCGGCTTTGGCGGAACAATGGCGACGGCACTTTTACCGACATTGCGGCGGAGAGCGGTCTGGCGTTGAAGGGCGGGAGCACGATGATGACTTTCGCGGACTTCGATAATGACGGCGATCTCGACGCGTATTTGGTGACGTATTTTGCATTCGAGGAGGCGGGCGACGTTTTGAAAATGAGCGAGCTGCAATCGCGGACGACAACGGATGCGAACGGACGACGAATGCTGCCACCGGAGCTTCGCGAGCGCTATCGACTGCTGACGCATCCGGACGGACGGACGGAAGTCGTACGTGGCGGGCAGAGCGACCGGCTTTGGCGAAATGACGGCGTGCGGCCGGATGGCTCGGTGAATTTTGTCGATGTCACCGAGTCAGCCGGTGTGCTGGATCACGGACTGGGATTGGCGGCGACTTGGTGGGACTACGATGAAGACGGATGGCCGGATCTATATGTGTCGAACGACTACTTCGGCGCGGACCGGCTGTGGCATAATGAGCGCGATGGCACGTTTCGGGATGTCGCGCCGACGCTTCTGCCTGTGACGCCGTTTTATTCGATGGGGAGTGATTTCGCGGACATCGACAATGACGGGCATCTCGATTTTTTCGCTTCGGACATGGCAGGCGCGACGCACTATCGCGCGAAGATGGGAATGGGCGACATGGATCGCTACGGTTGGTTTCTGGAGACGGGAAATCCGCGTCAGGTGATGCGCAATACGATGTTCCTCGGCTCCGGCGGCGGACCGTTTCGAGAAGTGGCGCACTTGCTCGGGCTCGCCGCGACGGACTGGACTTGGGCGGTGAAATTTGCGGACCTCGACGGCGACGGGCGCGACGACCTTTTTGTGAGCAACGGAATGATGGGCGATTTTTTCAACAGCGATCTTGCCGACACGATGAAGGCCGACCCAACCAAGGCTCCGCCGAA
>JAYSTZ010000062.1:0-11991 GCA_043719365.1 Verrucomicrobiaceae bacterium
CTCCGAGAATGAGCGTGGAATTATTCGGAACGGAGACATTTGTTTTAATTGCCCGCTGAGAGATGTTGGGGATGTCGTTGTTATCGATCCGGGTCGTGCCGGAGCGTTCGGAGATGTTTTGGACGATCTCCATGGAGACTTCGCCGTCGGCATTGATGAGCGGGACTACTTCGAGCTTGAGCTGGATGGGCTTGAACTGAATGGAGCTGTTCGACTGGATGCCGCCGGTGGTTCCGGTGTTGTTGAACTGGCTTTGGATTTGCGTTGGAACCGGCACTTCTTCACCACTGGTGATGGTAGCCTTTTTGTTGTTCTTCGTGAACACGCTCGGGCGGGTGACGACACGGAAGCGATTGGTGGATTCCAAAGCCTTCAGTACTGCATCGATCGAGTTGCCCGCCATGACAATGCCGCCGAGACCGCTGGTGCCGCCGGTGAGGGCCCTGGTGATGTTTTGCTGGGAGATAAGGTTGTTCAGATTGAGAATCGCCGAGCCGTTGTCGTTAAAGCCGAGCGGTGCGGTGCTGGTAGTTGTGGTTCCGGTGCCTGTCCCTGTTCCAGTTCCGGTACCTGTGCCGGTGCCCGCGCTGTTCAGAAGTCCGCCATTTCGGAGGATGTATTCCATGCCGTACTGCTCGGAGTCCGTCAGAGTGAGTTCACCGATGATCGTGTAGATCATCACTTGCTGCGGGCGTGTATCGAGCTGGTCGATCAGGGCGAAAACCTTCTCTTTAATGTCCGCTGCGCCGATGACGACAATGCTGTTGGTGAGCGGGTCGCCGATGATAGTTCCGTTCTTGAGGTCCTGCACCAGCGGCTTGCTCTCACGATCACCGGTTGAGAGCGATTCGCCGATGTCGGTTCCGCCGCCGCTGCTGCCAAATCCGGTGTTGCTTCCGAAGCGGTTGTTGCCGTTGTTTTGATTGGCTGTGTTCTGATTGGTCTGCGGGCGCTGGGTGCCGCCAGCCGTTGTGCCGGTGGAGCCTCCACCTTCACGCTCGCCGGGGTCTTTGATTGCTGAAACGAGCGCCTCCATGATCTCCTCAACCGGGCGATTCTTCAGCGCTCGGATGCCGGGCGTGTTCAGCTTCACGTCCACGTCATATTCTTTGATGAGCGGCTTGATGACTTTGAGCGCGATGGGTCGGGCCACTACGTGGATACGGTTCGTTCGTTTGTCCGCTGTGATTTTCACTTTGCCGACGACGATATTGTCCTCGGTCGGACCAATGCCGGATGCTCCGCCATTGATCTCGATGGAAACATTTCCATCGCCCCCGCCGATATTCGCATTTCCCTGGCCGGGGAGGGGACTTCCGTCAGGGCCGGCGATTGTCCGTTGCACCCGTGGCGGCTGGCCGGGGGCGCTTGGGGTGGCACCTGATTGCTGAGTTTTTTCAAAGAGCTTCTCCAGCGCCGTGACCACATCTTCCGCTTTCGCGTGCTCCAGCGTCACAAACTCGCTCACGACCTCGGCTGGCCTCACGTCGATGGCGCGAACGATGCGGATGAGTGTCCGGATGAGCGCGGAGTTTTCCGTGACGAGCAATGCGTTCGCCTTGGGCAGCGCGACGACGCTCATTACTTGATTGGCTCCCTGGACCAAAATCTGGCCCTGGATGAGCTGCGCCAGTTCGGTGGGGTCGGCCCATTCGAGCTTGAAAAGATAGGTCACCACCTGCTCGTTCAGGGGCATCAATTCCTCGCGGTCGATGAACGGGATTCCGACGCTTTTGGGGTTGATTCCCGCGCCCGATACTTTCCAGATATTCGGGTCCTCGGAGGGCGATAGGACGACCCCGTTGATCAGCAGGTGCATCTCGATGAGTTTGATGGCCTCCGACTTCGGTAACCTGCCGCTCACGAAGACGGTCACATTTCCAAGCGGTTGATTCCCCATGACGTAACGACGACCAGGGATTTGCCTCTCTAAATAGCTGATCATTTCCCGCACGTCGGTATTGATGAATTGAAGCTCCACCATCTCCTCTGCGCCCGCAACGCCGGCAGGGTTTGGATTGACCGGAGTCGCACCCGGCACAGCAGGGACCACCTGAGGCGGCGGTACACCGGGAGCGCCGGATGGCGGCGGATTCACCTGCGGCGGCGTAGGAGCCGGCACGGGTGTCTGAGCGAAAACCGCAGATGCAAGAATGAGCGAGGTAAGAATAGATGGGCGCAACACGCCGCGCGGTTTAGTCGCGAGGATGCGCGAGGTCAACAGTAGTCGCTGAAAGATCGGGAGCGAGAAAATGCGGTGCGGTGATTGCATGGGTCGTTTTAACTCACCGCGCAAACAATGGTCGCACGGAATTATTTGATATGACACCCGGAACGAGACTGTGTTCAAAGGAAGTCGGCACTGTTTTTCGGCACCTCAATCGATGGCTGTCCGTGAAATGACTTGGAAACTGCGGCAAAATGGGCAACATACCCCATAATCAATGGCAAGGTCGCTCCTGTCTTTTATCGCTTTCTTCGCACTCCTCGCGGTGTCTCATGCCTCGGATTGGGTCTTGTATTCAATCGGTGGTCGGGACTACGTCGCGCTGCGCAACGTCGCGGAGTTTTACGGTCTGGGCAATGTTCGGAACTCGGGTAACGAAATCGTCGTTTCCAGCAATACCCGGAGTCTCAGGGCGTATGCGGGGTCTGCGGAGTTTTATATCAACAATCTCAAATTCATCCTCAGCTACCCGATCCAGGAGCATAACGGCCAGCTCTGCATCTCGCGGATGGACCTCGTGAAATTGGTGGAACCCGTGATGCGCCCGAGCCGCATCAAGAACTCAGTGCCAATCGACACGGTCGTGCTTGATGCAGGACACGGCGGCCACGACAGCGGTGCCACTTCCATCTACGGGGCTGAAAAATCCTACACGCTCGACACGGTATTCCGCGCGAAAGAGTTACTACAAGCTGCGGGATACAAAGTGGTCCTCACTCGAAGTGGCGACTATTTTGTCCCGCTCGATGACCGCGCATCCATCGCCAGCGCCCAAAAGTCCGCCATTTTTATTTCCATCCATTTTAACCACGGCGGCATGGGCACCGGCGTGGAGGCATACACACTCGCGCCCTGCGGCGTCCCGAGTATGATGGCCGACGGTCCTATGGTCTCGGACTTCAACGAGTGCAAAGGAAACACCCGCGATCAGGAAAATATGGCGCTTGCCACGGCCTCGCACGCCGCTTTGGTGATGAAGACGCGGATGTTCGATCGGGGGCTGAAGCGCGCAAGGTTTGTCGTCATTCGCGATATTTCAATCCCCGGCGTGCTGATCGAAGGCGGCTTCCTCAGTAATCCTACCGAGGCCAAACTGATTGCAACGCCGGCCTACCGGCAGACGCTTGCGGCATCCGTGCTGCAAGCCGTGGAGAACTATCGTAAGGCCGTCGGTACGCAATCCGGGCCGGTCGTGGACACCAAGCCGGCGGCGGGAAAGACACCGCCTAAGGCGTCGAGCAAGCCTGCGCCTATTGAGCCTCCGAAAGTGGAGACAAATTAGTGCATTCGTCGCGCGTCCAGAACGCAGGGGAAATCAAAGGAAAAAGCCGGGCGGGACTTGATGAGTTCGTGAACGCCGCGAAATCAAAATGAGAAGGGGAGTATTCAAAAGATGAATCTGCTCCCCGGCCAATGCCGCACCGATGAGCATACACTGCACCGCCGCCTTTTTCTGAAAGGCCTCGCGGGCGGCGCACTGGCGAGCGTATCGAGCTTTGCGGGTTTGTTTCACAATCCGGTGTTCGCTGCGGAGACAAAGAAGGCGCAGAAGCATTGTATCCTGCTGTGGCTTTGCGGTGCGCCGAGTCAGTTTGAGACGTGGGACCCGAAGCCGGGACGTCCTTCGGGCGGGCCGTTTGGGAGCATCCCGACGCGGATTCCCGGCGTCCATTTTTCGTCGCTCATGCCGCAGTGTGCGGGCATTGTGGACAAGCTGAATATCGTCCGGAGTATGAAGACAGCGCAGTCGGAGCACTTCCAGGCCATCTCGCTGCTGCAACGTGGAAACCCTGAACGGGCGGGCTTTACGAGGCCGACGCTGGGTTGCTCGCTGTCGCAGGCGATGGGGCAACTCGACTCGCCGATCCCTAATTTCATCCTGCTCGATCCGATTCCGGGCGGGAATGAGTTTGAGTCATTCAAGGCCGGAAATTGGGCGGGCTGGCTCGGTGCGGAACATGCGCCGGTGCGGCTGGGCGGGGATTATACGCAATTTGTGAACGCGGCCACGGAGACCATCCCGCAGCAGGACCGCGAGTCGCGGGAGACGTTGCGAAAATTCCTCACGGCAAAATATGAGCGCGACCGGCAGAGCGGCGTTGCTCGCAGTCAAAATGCGGCGTTCGAGCGAATGAAAGGGATGGCTGCGAGTGCGGATCTTTTCGATGTGAACAAGCTTCCGCCAAAGGATCGCGAGCGATACGGCCCCGGCAGTTTTGCGCAGCACGCGCTGATGGCGAGGCATCTCGTGGAGCACGGTGCTCCGTTCGTAATGGTGGCAAACGGGATGAATTGGGACAACCACGTCTTCCAGCACGAGATTCATCAGATGCTTGTGCCGGAGCTCGACCGCGTCATTTTCCATCTCGTGAACGATCTTGAAGCGCGGGGCCTGCTCGACTCCACGCTCGTCGTCGCGATGGGCGAATTCGGCCGGACTCCGTGGATGAATCCCGCCCGCGGGCGCGACCATTATCCCAACGCATGGAGCATGATGATGACAGGATGCGGCCTGAAGCGCGGCGTGGTCACGGGTGCGACGGATGTGGATGGCGTGGATGTGATCGAAAAGCCGTTCAACGAACAGAACCTCTTCGCGACCATCTTCACAGCGCTGGGCATCGACCCGTACGCTGAATACGACCTGCCCGGGATGCCCACGTTTCACCGCGTGGAGAATAAGGCCGAGCCCATTCGCGACATTCTCGCGTGACCCGATGAAACTGACTCGCACAAAAGATTTCTCGCTGCCCACGGGCGCACTGGGACTCGCGATTTCGCCGGATGGAAACCGGGCGTTTGTCACCTGCGCGGATGGCTCGGTTCACGTCGTGGATACTGCCAGCGGCGCGACGGAGGTGTTCGATGGAAAGCACCAGTCCTTTGCCAGCGGATGCGTATTGTTACCGGACGGACGCACGATCATTTCCGGCGGCTACGATGGCTGGCTGCTCTGGCACGACGTGGAGACGCGGAAGTGCTGGCGGCGCGTAAAGGCGCATCAGTTCTGGAGCTGGCAGCTCGCGCTATCGCCGGATGGCAAACACCTGGCGACGGTGACGGGGCAGTATTTGCCGGGCGGCTGGAAGTATGAGCCTGCAGCCGGGAGCGAGCCTTCGGTGAAAATCTATGACACGCTCGGCGGCGATCTCATCGCGGCATTCGCTCATACGCCGCCGGTGTTGAGTTGTGCGTTCAGTCCGGACGGGCAGCACGTCGCTGCCGGTAACATGATGGGCGAAGTGCGTGTGTGGGATCTGCAATCGTGCGCCGATGGCAAGCCAGCCTCGCTGTGGACGTCCCCCGATTTCACATCGTGGGGCACGACGAAAACGCATCATTATTGCGGCGGGATTTACGGCCTCGCGTTCTCGCCCGATGCCGCTTTGCTGCTCTGTTGCGGGATGGGGCCGATGACGGACCCGATGGCTGGAAACGGCAAGATGACATGGCAGCGATGGGACTGGAAAAAGGGCGCGCGAATCGACCAAATCAAAGACGGTCAACACGGCTCGGGCCTCATGGAAAGTGTGGCGTGGCATCCGTCCGGCACCCATTTTGTTATGGCGGGGAGACAGGCGCAGGGCACCTGGAACGCTGCGCTTTTCTCCGCAGCCGACGGCTCTCTCGTTCATTCCGTGGATACGAAAAAGCGCATCACGCACGCGCGTTTCACGGCCGATGGCAATACGCTCATCATCGCCGGAGCGAATGGGCAGGCGCAGCGAAAGCTGGGCTTCTGGCCTGCGTGGGGCAAGTTGCAGGTCTATCGAGTCGAGGCGTAGATTTGTTTTGGCGGGAATTTTCCCCGCTTGTCGCCCGCGCGAACTCCCACTATCTCCACACACATGCTCCGCCAGTTCATCATCGCAACGATCCTCGCTGCATCCACAAACACCTACGCCACTTTGAAACGCGAACCTTTCGCAAAGACCGCCGACGGGCAACCCGTTGAGCGCATCACACTCACGAATAAGAACGGCCTCACCGCCCGCATCATCACATGGGGCGCGACGCTCACCGAGTTCCACGCGCCGGACCGCGCGGGCAAGTTCGCGGATGTGACGCTCGGTTTCGACAGCGCAGAGCCCTGGCTGAATCCGCATCCGTTTTTCGGCGCCGTCGCGGGTCGTTTTGCCAATCGGATCGCGAAAGGGAAATTCACCATCGACGGCAAGGAATGGAAGCTCGCCACGAACAACGGGGAAAACCATTTGCACGGCGGGAATGTCGGATTCGATAAACGAAACTGGACTTTCGAGCCCGCTGGCGAGAATGCGGCGCGCTTCTCCTACACAAGCCCGGACGGCGAGGAAGGCTACCCTGGCACACTGAAGGTGAGCGTCACATACACGCTCACCGACGCCAATGAACTCCGCCTTGATTACGAAGCAACGACCGACAAGGCGACCGTCGTGAATCTCACCAATCACGCCTACTGGAACCTCGGTGCGAGCCCCGACATTCTCGGACACGAGCTCCAGCTTCCGGCCGCGAAATATGTCGAGGTTGATGCCGGAAGCATCCCGACCGGAAAGCTCGCGGCATCTGTGGGACCGATGGATTTTCAAAAGCCTAAGCTCATCGGCAAAGACATCGCATCTGTGGCAGGCGCGCCCGGTGGTGGCTTCGACCACAACTGGTGCATTGATGGATGGGTGGCCGGAAAGCAAAACTTCGCGGGGGAACTTTACGACCCAAGCAGCGGTCGCGTCATGCGAGTCTCAACGAGCGAGCCCGGCATCCAGTTCTATACAGGCAACTACCTCAAGGATGTCGCCGGAAAAAGCGGCCGTATTTACGGAAAGCACTCCGGCCTGTGCCTTGAGACACAGCATTTTCCCGATGCACCAAACCATCCCGCGTTTGCTACGACGACACTTCGTCCCGGCGAGGCTTTTCGCAGTGCCACGGTGTATCAGTTCAGCGTGCGGTGAGCCGATGGTACCACGATTCCCAAAAACCTCGCTTGCCGATTCATGGCTGCGGCTACTACACCCGTGACCTGTGGATGCCCCGTTAAAACTGGATACTCTCCAAGCAATCGAACTCGCTGAAGGCGTGCAGATTCATCTGCATCCTGCGGGGCCCGCGCCGCGAGCGATGGCGCTGGTTTATGATATGATCATGGCCGCGCTCATCTTTGCCGGTCTCATTGTCGTGATGATTCTGATCGGCAACGCGGTTGGAGCGGAGATGAGCATCGGGCTCATATTCCTTTCCGCGTTTGGAACGTATTGGGGGTACTTCATGCTTTACGAAGTCCTGCGCCGCGGGCAGACGCCGGGCAAAAAATGGATGAACCTTCGAGTGGTGCGCACTTCGGGTGCTCCGGTCGGTTGGGGGGCAGCATTTCTGCGCAATCTCGTCCGCTTTGCCGATATGATGCCGCTGCTCCCTCAATGGCAACTCGCGTGGCTGGTCTTCGGCTTTTATTTGTTCGGGCTCACGAGCTGTCTTTGCACGCTGCGCTTCCAGCGGCTGGGCGATTTGGTCGCCGACACCTTGGTGATTTACGACAAAACCACCGAGGTTGATTTCACCGCGAAACAGCGCAATCCCATCGCGCCCGCGCCGCCTCCGTTTGTGCTCACGCGGGAAGAGCAGGTCGCATTCATCCAGTTCGCCGAACGCGCACCGTCGTGGTCGGAGTCGCGGAAAGAGGAGCTCGTGCAACCGCTGGCCGAACTGCTCGGAGTGCAAGGACACGGCGCAGTGCAGCGGGTTCTGGGAATCGGCGTTTGGCTAAGGGACTCATGAAACGCGCCGACTTTGAACAACAGAACGAGGCGAATTGGCAGGAACTGGAGGCTGCCGTCAAGGAGCTCGACCGCAAGCGCCCGCTCCTCGACGCCGACCGACTCCCGCGCTTATTCCGTCAAGTCTGCGGAGACCTCGCGCTCGCGCAACAGCGGATGTATGGGCGGAAGCTTTGCGAACGGCTGAATGGAATCGTCATTTCCGCATGGGGACATCTCCACTCCACACTCAACCGCGGTTCCAGCGGACTCGCGTTGTTTTTTGGTCATGCATTTCCGGCCGCTGTGCGCTCGCAGTGGCGCGTCGTGTGGCTGTGCATCGCGATGTTTTGGCTGCCGTTTCTAGCATTCATTGCAGCGGCCTATTTCGAGCCGAAATGGATCTACGCCGCCCTGTCGCCCGAGCATCAGGCAATGATGGATGCCCAGTATGGCAACGCCACCGAGCAGGAATACATTCGCGAACATTTCGGCGGCAACTTCGCTGCGACCGGCTTTTACATCATCAACAACGTCTCCATCGCATTCCGCTCATTCGCGTCGGGTGTGCTTTTTGGAGTGGGAGCGGTCTATGCGCTGGGCTTTCAGGGCATCATCCTCGGGGCGATGTTTGGTTACGTCCACGCCAACGGAAATCTGCACCGGCTCTACACGTTTTGCGCGAGCCATTCGTCGTTCGAAATCCTCGGCATCATCCTCTGCGGAGCCGCAGGCACCGTGGTCGGGCTTGGCTTGGTGAAACCGGGACGTCTCTCGCGAAAAGACGCGCTCGCTGCGACCGGACGAAAGGCGCTTCCCATCCTGATTGGCGGCGCGCTCATGGTCACGCTCGCCGCCCCCATCGAGGCATTCTGGTCCCCGTCGAGCGTGCCCGCGCAGGTCAAACACACCGTCGGAATCCTCGGCTGGCTGGGCTTCGCGGCATACTTTACGTTCGTGGGGAGAAGGCACGATTCCGTGTAAACGAGTTCGGACCTACTGTTGGTTCCGACTCCCTTCATGCAGAGTAGCCAACCATTGATTTACGTTCCTGCTGCGTCCACGAGGCGGCGGATGAGATCCTCCCAGGTGAGGCGTCCAATTGGGCCGTTTGGGCCGCGGACTACGGCGACGGTGGTGCGGGCTGCGCGTAGTTTTGTGAGAACGCTGTGGGCGGGTTCATTGGTCCCGACGGTGACGACGCGGCGCGTATAGGCGCTCACGGTGACGTCGCGGCGACCAGCCATCAGCACGTCGAAGGTGCTGACAACCCCGATAATCCTTTCGGATTCATCACGCACAAGCCAGCGGTCCTGGAGCATCTCGGCGCTGCGTTGGAGCAGTTCCGTGATCGGCGCGGAGGCACTGATCATCCGCGCGGGGTCGAGCGGCACCATCACGTCTTTCGCCATCTCGCCGCGGAAATCGACAACATTGGAAATCAGCTCGCTCTCCACCTTGGTGAGCGCGCCGGTGCGCTCGCCTTCCTCGGCGAAATACTTGAAATCTTCTCGCGCGAGGTAAAGGCGCTGCTGCATCGCCGTTTCCTTGCCGCCCGTGAGTCGCTGAATCGACTCGCCGAAATAATGAAGCGGCGTGAGCAGGAGATTCGCCAGTCTAAGCGGCTCAGCCAGCGCAGCGAGGGCGCGGTATGGGAAGCGGCGAAACAGTGACTTCGGAAGTAATTCGAGACCGAATAGGAAGACGGGGAGATAAATGCCGAGTGCAATCCAGTATCCATGCGCGCCATAGCGCGCAACAATACGGTCGGTTACCAAAATGAGCGCGGAGATATTGGCGAAATTCGTGACGATGAGGACGGTGATGAGCAACCGGTCGGGCCTCGCAAGCAGGCGTTCGAGCTTTAGCGCGGCGGCATCGCGCTGCTTGGCATGATGCGCGAGGCGCACGCGGTTGACCGAGAAAATGCCGGCTTCAATACCACTGAATACAAAAGAGACGAGCAGGCAGACTACGATGATCAATGGAATCATTGCCCCTCCTTTTCGAGTGCTGTGAGTTGCACTTCTTCCACCCGTTTGCGGGAGACTTTTCGAACGGTCGCACGCACCGGCGGGATTTCGATTTCCTGTCCTTGTTTCGGAAGATGGCCGAGGTAGTTGAAGATGAGCCCGCCGATGGTGTCCACGGCGGTTTCTTCAAATTCGACACCGAGTTCTTCCGTGATGTCTTCGAGGCGTGCGTTGCCGTTTGCGAGCAGGACTCCGTCGCCAATATTCTCGAGGTAGAGCTTTGCGTCGGAATTCGGGACTGCGTCGCTGATGATCTCTTCCACGAGATCGGACATGGTAATCACGCCTTCCACGCCGCCATGTTCATCGACGACGATCGCGAGGTGCTGCGGGCGCTTGAGAAAGCTTTTTAACAACGTGATCGCCTTCATAGTGTCGGGGATGAACGAAGGGACTTCCAATCGCTCTGTATAAGGCTCGGAAGGATCGCGAAGGAACGCTGCGACATCCAGAACGCCCTCGATATCGTCCGGCGTTTCCCCATAGATAGGCACCCGATGGAGGCGCTTCTTCCGAAGTGCTGCGATAGCCTCTTCATTCGTGAGATCGTCGGACAGTGCAAACATGTCCACGCGTGGAGTCATGCAGTCGTGCGCGGTTTTGTCACCGAGTTTGATGATCTCGGAAATCATCTCGCTTTCGGTCTCATGGAGCGCGCCTTGCTCGGAGCTCAGCTCGACGAGAGTGTCGATCTCCTCTTCGGAGAGGTGGCGTTGTTTTTTTAGTTCGGCCGGAAGAATGGTCTCCGCGATCCGCTCGGCAAAGTTTTGCATCAATCTCGCCACGGGATCGAGCAGGGGAGTGAGGCGGTGAAATACGGGAACGCCAAGTCGCGCCACGGGCTTTGGCGCGCTGAGCGCCAGTAGCTTCGGCACGAGGTCGCAAATAAATACAATCAACGCGAGGAGAATAAGCGCGAGCGCCCAGGAGGGGAGATCGAAGTGCCGCTGGGATTGAATCAAGGCGAGGCTTCCCAATAGGAGCGGAGCATTCACGACCGCATCGGCCAGGAGGATGCTGCTGAGCAGGCGGCGCGGGTTTTCCAGCATCCCGACGAGGGTGGTGGCGAAGCGGCTTTTGCCTTCCTTTAGAGCGTCGAGTTGAGACGGCTGGATGGAAAACAATGCCGTCTCCACTGCGGAGATAAATGCGGAGGCAACCGCAAGAAACACGAGAACGATGAGCAGGACGGCTTCCGGGGTCATTGCGGGGCGCAGGAGTCCGCGCGCCAATTTCGGGCGGACTTCGCTCTTTCTATCGTTGATTGGAATTTGGGCCGGAGGCCACGCTTGTCTTGCACTGCGGCGGAGAGGATAGTGCATACGGAATTTCCGGCGATGAAAAAAAGCGAACGTATCGAGGCCTTTGTGGCCACACTCACATCCGGCGAGCCGGGGTGGGACCCGTGCTACGCGGGATGGTTTCGCTGTTTCAATGCGGGGGATTACTACGAGGCGCACGATGTTCTGGAGCATTTGTGGCTGCGCACTGAGGGTGCCGACTACGCATTTTATAAAGGGCTCATCCAGCTCGCCGGGGCCTTTGTTCATTTGAAAAAACAACACGCTCGCCCGTGGCATCCGAAAGACGGACGCCGCCTCGCTCCTGCCTCGCGGCTCTTCGCTCTCGCGCTGGAAAACCTGTCGCACTATGCGCCCAGATACCGCGGTCTGGATGTCGCGGCGGTCTGCACTTTTGCCGATGAATGGCGTGGCGCGTTGGTGGCCGGTGAGTTTTTGAATAATCCGTGGAGCCCGGAAGCTCTGCCCAATATCGCGCTCAATGGACGTTGATGTTGCCGTCCTCGGCGCGGGCGGCGCGGGGTTGATGTGTGCAGCGACTGCGGGGTTTCGCGGTCGGAGTGTTGTCGTCCTCGAGCACAACGACAGCGTTGGGAAGAAGATCGCCATCAGTGGCGGCGGGCGGTGAAATTTTACAAACCTTGGAGCGACCGCTGCGAACTACATTTCAGAGCGGCCGGACTTTTGTAAAT
>JAYSTZ010000611.1:0-2990 GCA_043719365.1 Verrucomicrobiaceae bacterium
GTCGGCTCCTTGCCTTCAGTCACGCCATTGCAGAGGAGTCCTTCGTTTCCGAAGCGTCGCAGCAGATGGTTCCCGCGCTGCTCGCTGATGTCGATGCCTGCGGTGCCCAGGCAGGCGATGAGCGTCTCTCGCGTCAGCGATTTTCCTCCAGTGAGGGTTTTTGTGACCACGGTGCGTGCTCGGCTGACTCCTGTCTCATCGAATCCGAAGTCGGCGGAACGTTTGCGGATCGAGTTCATCACCCGAGAAGCCATGAGCCTCTGCATCCATGCAGCGTCCACCGCCGGGATGAAATGCCAGGTGCCTCGCATCGGCCATGTCCGCAGGATTTCGCGCCGCGTGATGGCTTGCACGATGTCCTCGCGAGTGGTGTCCTTCATACGCACCCCGATAGCCCACAGCCCGCTCTCATAGTCCTGCGCTTGCAACGCCCCCATCCAGCGCACCGTGTCCAGCACGGACGATGTCCGCGTGGACTCATGCAGCCGCAGTGCGGTCATGCGCATGGCGATGAGGTCCGCGGTGGTCATAGTGCAACAACTGGGCTCGCGCCTTCATTCCTACCGTCGGACAAAAGCAGAATCGTTGATGGATTCACTGATTGATTTCCGGCTCTGCGAGTTGAGCCAACTGAATGAGACTCTCTTGCCAGCCCATGTAGCACATCTCTGCGGGAATCACGTCGGGCACGGCTTCCTGAGTCACGCGCAATTCAGTGCCGCAGAGGACCGGCTTGAGCTCGATCGTGCAGGTCATTGAGCCCGGTAGATTCGGGTCATCAAACACGTCGGTGTAGCGGATGCGTTCGTTCGGCACGATTTCCAGATACTCGCCGCCGAAGCTGTGGCTCTGCCCGTTCGTGTGATTGGTGAAGGACATGCGGAACTTCCCGCCAACGCGAAACTCGAACTCGTGTACGGTACAGGTGAAGCCGAAAGGCGGCAGCCATTTTGCAAGCGCGGCGGCATTGGTGAATGCGTTGAACAGGCGCTCCGGCGGGCAACGGAGGACGCGGTGGAGTTGGATGGTGTTTGGCATAATATGAGTCCTTGTTTTGCTTTAAGCGAAGGCTTTCACCTCTGCCATCGGGCGGAAGAAATCCGCGATAGGCCGCAATTCGATCTGCGCTCCGTGCGCTAGGATGGGAAAGGCTTTCGCGATCTCCAGTGCGGCTGACATCGTGTCCACGGCGAGCAGAAAATATCCTGCGATGGCTTCCTTGGATTCAGCGAACGCACCATCGGTGACCGCGCTCCCTTTTGGGCCGGAGACGATTGAGCATAATTAGAGCGAGACGATGCTGGTGAAGCCGCCGTACGCCATGCGTTTGCAATCCACGATGTTTGCCGAGCAAATCTTCGCGATGCGCTCGTCTGCCATGATTGCTTTGTTCGCCGAGTCGCGATGCTTGCGCGACTTGAAGACCGCGTAGGCAAAGATGACCACTTCGTCCTCCTTGGCTTTCGCGAGTTTTGGGAATGGAATCATCCCTTCAGCACCGGCATCGTCCAGAGCGCACTCGCGGTATTCGAGAGCGCCGTGTTCACGCCAGATTTTGCCGGCAGCGGTGGCGATTTTTTTGTAAGCAGCGAGGTTCTCGCGTTTGATGGTGAGTACAAATCCGTCGATGTATTGGCTCATGGTTTTGATATGTTGGTTGCGTTGGTGAAAGGTCAAGTCCTTGAACCACTACTGGCGCGTGAAGATTACGGTCGGACCGCAGGGGCAGACTTTCTCATTTTCCATAGCCACGCCGTCGAGCTTGAAGTGGTCTGCATCAATGAACGTGTATGCCGCACCGTGCATGTGCTTGTCCTTCGCGGCGTTGAGGCCGGGCGTCGGTGCCAGATCAAAGGTCAGCGAGTTTGGCGTGCTCTTCACGAGCCTCATTCTGGGCTGATTCCGGAGCACGCAGTAGTGCGTCATCACGAGGCGCCCGGTCAAATCGTGATAAGCGCTCAGCATCTCCATTGGCGACCCTTCGCCGAACCGCTCCTCAAGGACGGAGCCTCCGGCGATGAGGCGAAATCCTGCTTTGGCATGTCATTTCGAGCCTCGGCAGCATCCGCACCCAAAGCGAGAAAGACGAAGCAGACCATGCGAGTTGCCGCCAGCAACACTGCGGCGAATGGAGATTCTTTGTTCATGAGATGATTGGTTCAGAGCGGTCGCACAGCGAAAGGTACACGGCGGAAGAGCCCCATAAACAACGGGTTTGCGGGGCGGAACTGAAAAAGTGCGTTAAGAGTTTTTGAGTGCGAATCTGGTGATGTGGACGGTCGGTGGCACGCCTGGCTATCGCACAGCACGACGGCGCAAGCCCGGTAGCCACAGAGTTTCAGGCTGCGCGAGGCAGCGCAGGCGTACACTTTCTCGCTTTCATATCCACGCATACTTGCGGAGCCCGCGCGGTGTCGCTGCCGCTGGCCGATTCGACGATTACAAAGCGCGGAAGCATCGTCGATTGCCGCGAGAGAACACAGAGAGCGCAAAGATTGGGCCGATTCGATGAGTGCAAAACGCGGAAGCATCGTGGCCAAGTCCATCCACAGATGACACTTTGCCGCCGCTTGGCACCGCCGGTGTTTAGCCCAGTCCATGCAATCGGCCACCAGCCCGATGGTCGTGCTGTCCACGACGTTGATGGTCGCTTTAAACCGCCGCGCAAACCGCCCGCCGTAGCCCTTCCCAAAGCCCGGCGACTGCGTGCGCATATTTTCCAGCATGCTCCAAAAGAGCTTCTCCGCGAGCGCGGCGGGCCGCACACGATTGGCGCGGGAGAGGTTGTTGCGGCTGGGCGGAGTGGACCCGCGCACGGCACGCAGCGGGCCGGAGGGGAGCTGTAGGCTGTCGCATACATCGTTGAGGCTGACGGCGTGGGTGAGTTAGGAGAAACGCGTCGTCACCACATGACTGTGCGGGCTGTAAGTGCGCGACTTGGCCTGCACGCCCGTCGCCCGTCGCCCGCGCAAGCGTGGGCACGAGGTGAT
>JAYSTZ010000612.1:0-7026 GCA_043719365.1 Verrucomicrobiaceae bacterium
TACGTTCGATACCAACACCGTGAATCTCGCGCCGTTTGTAGGCCGCGACTTGTTTCAGTTCCTCGCGACAAACGACATCTCGCTCGGACGTTCGATGGACTTCAGTTCCTTCTCCGGCGAACTCTCGCTGGCGGCAGGCGGCACCATTCGCAACAAGCCCGGCGTCACGCTTCGCGCCGCCGCAGATGTCTTCACGATCCTCGCTTACGGTCACGGAACTCCGTTGACCGACATGCCCGGAGGGGAAAACGATGTGCAATTTGAGAAAACACTCTCGCTGGAGCGGCTGAATCTCATCAACAGAACTGGGCACGTGCTCATCGCCGGCGGAAACATGGATCTGCGCGCCGTTCAGGCGGCGGCAGCAAAGCGCCTCAAGATCACGACCAGCGGGTCGTTCAACCTCGATCGCGCTTCCGACATGCCGGACATCCCGCTCCCCGAGGTATTCCGCGATGGCGGCGCTCTTCCGATCGGTTACAGCAATCTCGCGTCGCCAGTCAGCATCGCAATCGAGGGAACCAGGGACGCAGTCATCCGAAACACCAGCATACGAGCACCGCGAATCACCATTCACGAAAACAACCTCACGCTCAATCGAGTCCGGCTTACGGACAGCAGCAAATCAAGGAGTCCGGACAGCACCCTGCCGCCGATGCCCAACAGCGCAACGGTGCGGCTTCGCGCCGACGATTTGCTCTCGATCTCCGGCGTGCGTTTTGGCGCGAATGACATGTATCTCCAGGCGCGCACCATCGCGCTAGCAGACACCAATTTCCGCGACGGCTCGCGCGTGTGGCTCGAGTCGAAGCAGGGCGTTCTCGCGGCAAATCCGAACACCAGCGCGCCAGCCATTCCCGGCCAGGTGAATTTCATTCGCAACGTGCGCTACGGCGGAAGGATCATTCGAAGCTCAACCGATCCCGTCATCCTCCAAAACGGCATGCCTTCCGGGTCAGCGGGTTCCCTAGGTTCGCCGCAAGGCTCCGGCATCGTCATCCGCCCGCTTGGCCGCTAAACCGCAAATCTCTCTTTCAAAATGAAACACATCCTTCTCACGCTTCCATTCGCCTGCGCTGTGGCATTCGCGCAATCACCTGCGGACCGCGCCATTTCGTCGGTCCAGAGCAACGCAGTGCGCACCCAGACAAAAACACTCCTCACCCGCAGCTTGATGAAACAAACCCCACCCGAACTTTATCCCGGCGAGTTCGAAGATGTCGGCCCGCAGCTCCTTCTTACGCAGCCCGCGGGCAGTGCCGAAAAGGAACGGCATTGGCTGGAAGGCGTCGCGGACGTGCAGCTCTACTACACGTCGAACGCGCTGCTCACCGAGAAGGGCCACGCGGATACAGGCCTCATGGTCACCACACTCCAGGCCGCAGTGAACCTCCCGACGTTTGAACTTGCGGGCGGACAAGTCGCGACGAAGGTCGGCTATCGCCATCAATGGTGGATGTACAGCCTCAACGACTCCGGGTCCGGGCTCAACGATTTCGATTTCGCGGTTTCTACATTTTTCGTCCAGGCCCGGCACACGTTCGGCGAGAACTGGGCGGCTGGAGTCGGGCTCGACTACAACCGCTTGCTCAGCCACGAAGATGACTGGACCGAGTTTTACACCGAACTCGTTCCGTCGTGGTATTTGGAGCGCAACTTCAGCTTCGGCGAAAAAGCGCAGCTCACTGCGGGCGTTTACGGGGCGTATCATTGGACGCACACAGACGACGTCGTCGCGCACATCAACGACCGGCTCGATACCTCTTTTGCACTCAGCTATTCGTACGAACTCGCGCCCGGCTTCCTCGCGCAGCCTTACTACCGCATCCAGTGGTCGCACTACACGGAAAACAGCGACCGCAATGACATGTATAATTCGGTCGGACTCAGCCTCATCTACGCGCTCGGCGAGTCGGCCAGCGTCCGCGCATTCGTCGGATACGAGAACCGCAACTCCACGGACATTCTTGTCGCGGACTACGGCAAGTGGGACTCCGGAGCTGGGCTGGCGCTCAGTGCGCAGTTCTAGCTTTCAGACCGATTTCGCCATCAGGAAATCGTCCATCACGAACCCGTGGCCGATGTCGAACGTCGCCTCTTGCGCAATGTGAAAGCCCGCTTTTTTGTACGCAGCGACCGCAGCGGTATTGCCCTTGTTCACCTGCATCCAAACTTCGGTACCGCCCAATTCCACAGCCTGCTGGAGCACGTGGTTCAATAGCTCCTGACCAATGCCTCGCCGATGGTGCGATGGCAAAATGTAGAGCTTGTGAAGTTTCACCCGTCCATCCGGCTCGAGTTCGTAGCTCACAAAGCCGATTACCTCACCGTCCGACTCCACCAACTCCCATCTCGTGCATTTTCCAATCTGCCGCTCGATTTCCTCCGCCGAATACATCCATCCGAGCATGAAATCGATCTGCTCCAGCGGGATGATTGCGGGATAAACCGCGTGCCAGATTGTGTGGGCCAGCGAGCGGATGCAAGGGATGTCGGCCACGGTGGCGGTGCGGATGCGGATGGCGGATTTCATTTTCCAAATATCTCGTATCGTAAATCCCACAAAACACCATTCCTTGTGTTGACACGCCGGAGTCGGAATCCATACTCCAAGCCAGTTAAGGGGCAAAAACGGACCGTTTTTACCCTGAGACGTAAATGCCTCACCTACAACAGGTAACGGCGTTCAAAGCAACACAAACCGCGCAATTACAATGGCCGAAACTACATCCAAAAACATCCTGAGCAGCGACGTCGAAATCAAAGGTTCGCTGAAATTCCAAAATGAACTCACCATCGATGGTAAAATCGAAGGCGAAATCAACTCATCCGGCGTCCTGACCGTCGGCGAAAACGCCGAGATCAAAGGCGAAATCAAGACGAAGTCCGTGACCGTCCTCGGCAAGGTCCACGGCAATATCACCGTCGAAGAACGCTGCGAGCTCAAGGCTCACGCGGTTCTCCACGGAGACTTGAAAGCGACACGCCTCGTCATCGAAGACGGAGCGACTTTCGTCGGCAAATCCGAAGTCACACCAAACAAGGTGTCCATGCGCCAGCCGGAGATCGTGCGCCCACCCGCGACCGGAACCGGCGGACCAGCCCGCTAAACGGAAAGCCCTATTCGGGCGAACATCCCATCAGCAGTCGCTCCCGCCCGAAGAGCTGCGTTTTTTCATCATGGAAAACTTCGCGCTCGCGGCGGGTAGCGGTTGCGGATGCGCCGCTCATCTTTTGCGGCGCTTGTCCCTTTTTATCCTGCGCAGTCCTGCACTGCGCTGACTCGTTTCCGTGGCCAAAAACCAACGCCGTAATACCGAAAAGCTTTCCGCGATGTGCCCGCACTGTGGGCACGTTCAGGAAGAGTCTGTACTGCTGCGGACCACGGTCTGCCGGAAATGCCGGAACGAATATCCGCTGGAGCGTGTAACGGACGACTCGAACACGAGCATCGTCAAAGAGCCCGGACTGTTCCAGAAGCTGAGCCGGATGGTCTTCGGCTTGAAGCAGCGCGAAGTCGTCTGCTTCACCTGCGCCCACACGCAGATTCTTAGCACCGAGGCGCACAGCACGATGTGCCCGGACTGCGGCTCTTACATCGATCTCCGCGATTTCAAAATCACCTCGCCTTTTAGCCGCAGCGTCCAGACTGCGGGCGAGATTCACATTTCCCCGAAAGGAGACCTCACCAGCACCAAAGTCACGTGCGGTTCGGCCAATATTGAAGGCAGCCTTCGCGGCTACATCGTCTGTACGGGAACCGCATCCGTGCGGGTAAAAGGAAGAATGACGGGTGGCATCGACTGCAAGCAATTGCTCGTCGAGAAGAAATGCGACGTCGAGTTTGTGCGCACAATGAAGTGCAAGGAATTTGTCGTGAACGGCAAGGCGACGGCGAAGATTATCGCCGACAAAGTCATCATCAACAAAGGCGGCTGGCTCGAAGGCTCCGTCTATGCACGCGCAATCACAGTGGAAAAAGGCGGCATTTTCAGCGGTGAACTTTTCATCGGACAGCAAGACCTGGAAGTCACACCGGAGCCGGTGGAGGAGGATAAGGAACTCGCTCGCTTTGATGAAGACGACATAGGCTACGGCCCCATCAAATGGCAGGAGCCGCCCACTGTCGATAAAGACGAGATTTAAGTCTGACTGGAAAGCATTCGCGTCCGAATCAACGGACTGCGCGAATCAGCTTACCGCGCACCGTGAAAACCTGTTCCCCTTTTGATTTCCAAAATCTCACACATTCATCCACAATCATCTTATGGCAGACGCCGAGCAGCTCAACACACACCAAAAGGCCCTTCGCGTAAATCTCGACAAACGCTGGTATGGCAGCTTTGCCGAAATCGGTGCGGGACAGGAAGTCGTGCGCTGGTTCTTCCGAGTGGGAGGTGCAAGCGGGACCGTGGCGAAGAGCATGAGCGCCTACGACATGGCAGTGAGCGACGCCATCTACGGCACCGCCGAGCGCTACGTTTCGCGCCCGCGGCTGCAAGCAATGCTCGACCACGAGTATGCGCTCAATATCGAGCGCCTCTCTGTCATGCGCGGCGACAGCACGTCATTTTTCGCATTTGCCGATACGGTGGCCACGCGCAACTTTCAGGGCACGAACGAGTGCCACGGATGGCTCGGCGTTAAGTTCCAGGCGCAGCCGCACGACAACGCCAGTCAGGTCCTCGTCCACATTCGCCTGTTGGATACCGACGCTGCAGCCCAGCAGGAAGCTCTCGGCATCGTGGGCGTCAACCTTTGCCACGGCTGCTTCTTCAAACACCACGAACCAGAGAGCCTCGTCGAAAGCCTGCTCGACGGACTCACGCTTGGCCGAATCGAGATCGACCTCATTGAGTTTAGCGGCATCGAATTTCGCAACGTCGATAACCGCCTGATGGCGCTGAAGCTTGTGCAGGTCGGCCTCAGCGGCGCGGCCATGTTCGGCCCGGATGGGGCGGTCCTTCAACCCAGCGAAGTCTTCTACAAGAAGGCCATTCTAGTGGAGCGCGGCAGCTTCCGCCCCGTCACTCATGTGAATATGGACATGATGCGCTGCGCCTTGGAAAAATTCACCGCAGATCCCGCCGTTGCCGGAAAAGAAGTCCTCCAGGTCATGGAGCTCACCATGCATAATTTGCTCCAGACCGGCGCAATGGACCGCCGCGATTTCCTTGCCCGCGCCGACATCCTCGCGTCGTGCGGAACGGTCGTTATCATCACGGATTTCAGCGAATTTCACCGCCTCGGCGCATACCTCAGCCGCATGACGAAAGAGCGCATCGGACTGGTTCTCGGAGTGCCTACGCTCATCGAAATCTTCCAGGAGAAATACTACTCCGGCCTCCCCGGGGGCATCCTTGAAAGCTTCGGTCGGCTGTTCAAAAACGCGCTCCGTCTTTATGTCTATCCGCTACAGGACCCCATCAGCGGGTATCTATCAACGGTCGAGACGCTCACCGTCGCCGGCGAACTCCAAAACCTCTACGAATACCTGCGCGATCGCGGCAGTTTTGTCGGGCTCGACAACTACCGCCCCGAGTATCTCCCCATCCTCAGCCGGGAAGTTCTCGCCATGATTACGAAGGGCGACCCCGCTTGGGAAACCATGGTCCCCGAGGCCGTGGCGACCATCATCAAGGCACGGAGGTATTTCGGCTACCGCGCGAAATAGGCTTACCCGCCGAGATATGCCTCTCGCACTTTCGGGTTTTCCCGAAGAGCCGCAGCCGTGTCCTGCAAAAGAATTCGTCCGGTTTCAAGCACGTAGCCGTAGTGGCTGATTTCCAGCGCGAGGTTCGCGTTTTGTTCGACGAGCAAAATAGTCAGCTTCAACTCCTGATTGATCGCCACAATCTGCTCGAAAATTGTCCGCGTCAGCAGCGGTGCAATGCCGAGTGACGGCTCATCGAGAAGCAGGAGTTGCGGCTTACTCATCAGCGCGCGGCCGATTGCGAGCATCTGCTGCTCGCCGCCGCTCAGCGTTCCTGCGAGCTGATTGCGCCGCTCTTTGAGCCTCGGAAAGATGCCGAAGATGAACTCGAAATCCTTCGCCTGCTCCTTCGTATCTTTGCGCAAATACGCACCCATCCGCAGGTTTTCGTTCACCGTGAGGTTGGCGAAAACGAGCCGTCCCTCAGGCGATTGAGCGAGGCCGAGAGCGACGATTTTATGCGGCGGCATTCCACCGATTTCGCAACCCTTGTAGGTGATGCGGCCGGCGCTCGGCTTCACGAGCCCGCTGATGGCGCGGAGCGTGGTCGTCTTGCCCGCGCCGTTTGCGCCGACGAGCGTGACGATGGTCCCCTGCTCCACTTTGAGCGAGATGCCGTGCAGTGCGGTGATGCCGCCGTAGCATACCTGGACATCGTTCAGCTCCAGCATTTGTCCTAGCGACCCCAGTGCTTCAGCAGCGTGTCGGCCATCGCGGAAGGCGTGGCGGCGACTGCGATACCCGCGTCTTTCAATGCAGCAATCTTCGCGGCTGCGGTGCCTTTTCCACCGGAGACGATCGCTCCTGCGTGGCCCATGCGGCGTCCGGGAGGCGCACTGGCCCCGGCGATGAATGCCGCGATTGGCTTCTTGCAATTTGCCTTGGCCCAAGCCGCAGCCTGCTCCTCGGCTTCGCCACCGATTTCGCCGATCATGATGATGGCCTCGGTCTCCGGGTCTTCGTTGAACATCTTCAGCACGTCCGTGTGGTTCGTGCCGTTCACCGGGTCGCCGCCGATTCCTACGCAAGTGCTCTGGCCGTAGCCGCGCGAGGTGAGCTGCCAGACGGCTTCATACGTGAGCGTGCCGCTGCGCGAAACGACGCCGACATTTCCGCGCTTGTGAATGTAGCCGGGCGCGATGCCAATGCGGCAGCCGCCGTGCGAATCCTTGCCGGTTCCAGGAGTCACAAGGCCGGGGCAATTCGGACCAATGAGCCGCGTCTTCGTTCCGGCCATGCCCACCTTCACGCGAATCATGTCATTCACCGGGATGCCCTCGGTAATCGCAACAACGAGGTCCAGCCCCGCTTCC
>JAYSTZ010000613.1:0-6997 GCA_043719365.1 Verrucomicrobiaceae bacterium
CTTCATTGCCTCGGCATCGATCACAACCGGCTCAGCTACAAATTCCAAGGACTGGATGCGAAGCTCACCGGTGTTGAGGAATCACGAGTCGTGAAGGCTCTGCTCGCGTAGCGTCTGCTCGACGACACCCCGGATGCGAATCGCATCCCGCAACATCCGCCATGAGTCACGGATCATGTGGACTTTGCTCCCCTCCGCATTGTGCCATTCCACGGGGAGGTCGGCGACCCGGTGGCCGAGTCGTTCCGCGAGGATGAGCAGCTCGACGTCGAACGCGAAGCCCTCAATTTTCTGCCGGGGAAAAATCGCTTCGCGCGCAATTCGGCGGAAGGCCTTGAATCCGCACTGTGTGTCTTTCACGCGGATTCGGGCGGTCATTCGGAGGATGAGATTAAACGTTTGCCCCATCTTCTGGCGGACCCAGCTTTGCCGTTTCACAATCGCGCTCCCGGCGTGCTGACGGTTGCCGATGAGGACGTCGATTTCCGGGTGCGCAGCGAAGTGTCCCAGAAAGCGGTCGATTTGCGCCAGCGGCGTGGAGAGGTCCGCATCCATAAAGAACGCGACGTCACCGCGCGCGGCCATCATCCCCGTCCGGACGGCGTGGCCTTTTCCCCGCTGGTCTTCGTTGCCGATCAAACGAAATGCATCTTGCTCGGCGGTGAGCTCGCTCGCTAGCTCCAGTGTGCCGTCCGTGCTTCGCTCGATGACGAGGATGACCTCGTAGGACTGGCGGAACGACGCGAGGTATTCCCGTAGCGCTCCGACGCTCGCCGCGAGGCGATGCGCCTCATTGTAAACGGGAATGACGAGCGTTACGGATGGTGTGTCGCAGGCTGTTGTGATGGGATTCAGAAATCAACCTATACCAGCCCGCCGCCAGTCGGTCAAAAACCATGAATGCCCAACCGTGCAGCATCCCGCGAGGTGCAAAGTCCAACGCCATCCCGGCGCGCCGATGAGCCTGTCGAAAAACTGGCTGCCGGTTTTGATTGTCGCGCTCGCGTTCTTTGTGCGCGTCTGGGCGTTGGATGCGAGGCCGCCGCATTTCGATGAGGGCGTGAACGGGACGTTTGTGGACGAGATGAGGCATCATCCGTCCTACCACTACAACCCAGAGAACTTCCACGGGCCGCTTCACTTCTACGCGCTGTTCACGTCCACGCAGTTGCTCGGGCGCGGAGTGTGGGCGCTGCGATTTCCGACGGTGCTCATTGGTGCTGCCACGGTCGCGATGGTATTTGGTTTTCGGCGATTTTTCCCTGCGCGAGTTGTGCTAGTGGCAGCGTTGGCCTGCGCGATTTCACCGGGGATGATCTTCTATTCGCGCGACGCGATTCACGAAGCGTGGCTCCCGTTTTTCACGATGCTCGCGTGCTACGGTGCATTCGGCATTTCGGGCGGTGAGCGTCGCATTCGTGACTTGTGGGCTGTCGGCATCGGGGTCGCGGGAATGGTGCTGACGAAAGAGACCTACATTCTTCACTTTGCTGCGGCGTGGCTGGCATGGCTGGCCGGTCGCTGGATGACTCCCAAGCCTCCGGAGGAGCGCGCCCGGCCGGCGGTGATGTTTGGAATTCAGGAGCCAACCGCTGCGGTCGCGTCGAAGTGTTTTGCGCGGGGCGATGTGGTGCGCGTCACGGGCATTTGCGGCTCTGTAGTGGTCGCTCTGTATTCCGGCTTGTTCTTCAATTGGCGCGGCGTCGCGGGGATCTTCGAGACGTTTTACTGGATGGCAATCAAAGGCTGGACAGGTTCCGAAAGCGGGCATCACAAGGAGTTTCTCTACTACGTGAAGCTGCTCGGTCATTACGAATGGCCTGCGTTGATCGGCCTGACGCTGGCTCCCGTGTATGCGCTTCGGCGATCACTTGTGGCCGGGGGCATCGCCGTGGTGTTGGGGTTTCTCGTCGCGGTTGCGGGTTGGTTTTGGACGGAGGGACAGCCGATCATGATGCATCCTTTTCATGAGATCGACCCGGTCTTGCAGACTGCGGGCGTGACGTGGAGCACGCTCGTTTCGATCGGCGTCTGCTCTGTTCTGGTTGGGATCTGCTGGATGATTGCAATACCTTTGAAGTGCCCGCGCCTGCGCTTTCTTGCCTTCTACGGGCTGGCAAGTCTGGCGGCGTATTCTTTCGTGTCATACAAGACGCCGTGGTGCGTTATCAATCTCCTGTGGCCGTTCTATTTTCTCCTCGGCCATTTGCTCGATCGAACGGCATCCCACAGTGATGCCCGCGCTGTGTCGGTAATTGGAGGAATCCTCGCAGTGGCTCCGATTGCGGATGCGTATCGAATCAACTTTGCCGACCCCGTGAATCCCGACGAGCCCTACATCTACGTGCAGCAAACTCGCGATTTGGACGATTTGACAAAGCCGATCGAGCGATTGGTCGCGGACGATCCCGCGTGGTGGAACCTCACTGGCGCGATCATCTGCACGTCTCCCCAGCCTCTCCCGTGGGCGCTCCCCGAGTTGCCGGGCGTTGTCCTTCAAAACCACGAGGGCGACATCACGATCAAAGATGCCGATTTTTTGCTCGTTCACGAATCGCGGGTCGAAGAGGCCGAGGCGCAGCTTCTCGACGTGTATTTTCGCAACCGCTTCCGATTCTATAATTCTCACGACGAGCATCGCCTCTACCTGCGTGCGGCGACGTTTCAGAACTTTGTAAAACCAGGTCGGGTGCCGGAGTTTCATCGCCGCATCCCGTTGGATGAGACAAAGGTGGGCGGCGAACGATGAACTTCGCGGCCGCCATTCTTTATGCAATGAGCAGTTCGGTGTTGCTCTCCATTGTGCTTGGTTTCTTGCGCGGGGGACTCAGTCCCGGGAGCGCATTTGCTTCTCTGCTTGCGGGAATGGCCGTGGCGATTTTCTCGCTGTGGAAGGGACCCAAATCTTTCGCGGCGGCTCGCCGACCGCGTGGATGGGAATGGTATTCCGTAGGGCTGTTTGCGTGGTTCTCGCTACGGGCGTTTCTTTGGCTGGTCACGATTGAGGGCGATGAAATCAAAACGGTCGTTTGGAACAATTGCGGGGATCTTTCGCTTCACCTCGGCTTCATCCGATACCTCGCGAATGGCGCGCCGTTCTGGCCCGACAGCCCGATCCTGGCGGGTGGGAAGCTGACCTATTCCATCGGCGCGGATCTCTTCAATAGCCTGCTCGCGCTTATCGGCCTTGATGTGTATCGCGGGCTTGTCCTTGTGGGAGTTGTCTGTTCCGCGATTACTGGAATGGCGCTCTGGCGATGGGGCAGGGGATTCACTCTCATGGGTTTTTTGTGCAACGGTGGGTTCGCCGCAGTCACACTGCTGCTGCCCCATCAAATCGCCCTCTCGATCACTGGCAACCCGGTCGGTTTTCCCGATGCGGAGGGATGGCCCGCGGTCGCGGATATGCAAGGAGGGCTCGCTTGGAAGAGTATTCCGATATCCATGTTCATCACACAGCGGGGATTCCTGTTTGCGCTGCCGGCTGGCCTGCTGCTGCTTTGCTCGTGGCGGGCTCGCTTTTTTGAAGGTGGGGGAAAAGACAAATGGCGGATGCCGCTCTGGGGCGAAGTTTTGCTCTACAGCGCGATGCCCATTTTCCATATCCACACGTTTATCGCGCTATCGTTCATGCTCGCGGCATTCTGGCTCGCGCGGGTGCAAATACGAAAATCTATAGTATGTCTTCTCGCGGTCTCATTCATTCCGGCAACCTCACTTGTTTATCTCACGCTCGGCACCCTTAGAGCTGCCCCGGAGCCGTTGGTAACCGACATGTCCCAGATCGAAAATCCGCCATCCCGCCCGAGCCCGAAGGTGCTCGGATGGAAGCCCGGCTGGATGGTCGATGACGATGCAACGAAGCAAGGATACGCGGCGCTCGGCGGCGATGGAGAGGGGCTAACATTTGGAGCGAGGCTTGGCCGGTTTGTGTATTTTTGGGTGCTCAATTTTGGCATCGCGCCGCTGATGGTGCTCGGCTTGGTCGTGGTCGTTTTGCGCACGATGTTCCGGAGGAATATCCGGTTTCGCAGTGCGCTGCTTTTTGCCGCAGTCGCTTCGGCTCTGGCGGCGGCGATGGCTGGTTGGAGAGCTTACGAGCACGATTCGTTTTTTGCAGGCTCGCAGGCGCATGGAGGAATACCGCTTATAGCGATTCTGGCTGCGGTCGTTGCGGCGATTGCTGTGAAGATGCAGCCGCAATCCTCGAGCGCTCGGGCCGGGCGAACAGGACTGTTTGCGCTCGCCGCGTGCTTTGGCATTGGCGCGATGCTGCCCGTGGCGGAGGAATCATTTTTGGGAGTGCGCTGGAACGCGCTTCCGCTGCTTGCTGCGACAGTGTTGCTCGTGGTGCTGCTCCTCCGGCTGACTCGCGACGAGCAGACTCTGACTTGGCCGGCTGCTTTCGTCCTGCCCGCGCTTTATCTTTTCCTTCTCGGCTGCAATGTGAAGTTTGCGCCATGGGAATGGGATAATACGAAGATCCTCATCTGGGCGTATCTAATCGTGCTGCCGTTTTTATGGGAGCTCGTCATTGCGCGCTTTCAGTTTTGGATGAGGGCGATTCTGTGCGAGCTGCTGTTTTTCTCCGGCTTTATCACGCTCTTCGGCGCTCTTCGGACGGACATGCCCTATCGGACTTTCGCTTCACGCTCCGAGCTGGAAATCGTGGAGCGCGCACTGCGGGGTATTCCTGTCACCGAGCCGATCCTGACTCATCCGGCACATGATCACCCCGTGCTCCTGACCGGGCATCGCGTGGTGCTCGGCTATCCCGGTCACATTGCGAGCCACGGCTTGGAGCCCGGTCCTCATGCGAGCAGGATTGAAGCAATCATGCGCGGCAATCCTGACTGGCGAATCCTCGCCGCGCAGGTCGGCGCACACTACCTTTACTGGGGACGCATGGAGACTGCCGCGTACGGCGGAGAAGAGCAGGCGTGGCGCTTCACCCGCCGCATCCGAGCAGGGCAGAACTTCGAGATCTACGACATCGACACACCTTCGGTGCCGCTCGACGACGTGCCTACTGAATGAGCGGCAGCAGTTTGCCCGGCAGGTCGCTGATCTTCACGCGTTCCTGGCTGCCGTCATCGCGATAGCGCAGTGTCACGGTGTCCTTCAGTTCGTCGCCCTTCTCGCCGAGAGTATCGAAATCGACGGTCACGCAGAACGGCGTTCCTGCTTCGTCCTGCCGTGCATATCGGCGTCCGATTGCGCCCGTTTCGTCGTAGAAGCAATTCATGTGGCGCTTCAGCGTTCCATAAATCTCACGCGCTTTCGCCACGAGCTCCGGCTTGTTCTTCAGGAGCGGGAAAATGCCCAGTTTGATCGGGGCGACGCGCGGATGGAACTTCATGACCGTGAATGTTTCCACGGCTCCCTTCGCATCGGTCTTTTCGACTTCGGTGTATGCGAGCGCAAGGACTGCCAGCGCCAGACGGTCGAGTCCGGCACTCGGCTCGATGACGTGAGGGACGTAGTTGCCCTTGAAGAGTTTGGCGCACCATTCTTCTACTTTTGCGTCCGACATTCCGCCGGTTTTCTTCGCGCGCTGCTCCGCCTTTTTGCGGTCCACGAGCGAGGCGCGTTGCTCGTCGGTCCACTTGGCGAAAGCCTGCCGCACTTCGTCGTCGAAGACTTCCAGCGACTTGCCGCTGGCAGCTTGATGCGCCGAAAGATCGAAGTCTCCGCGTGCTGCAATGCCTTCCAGCTCTTCGATGCCGAATGGGAACTTACACAGGATGTCCACGCAAGCGCGGGCGTAATGGGCCAGCTCCTCGGGCTTCTGCCAGTAGTAATCCAGCACATCCGATCCGAGCCCGATGCCCGCATAGTAAGCCGTGCGCTGCGCAACCCAGTAGCGATGCCACATTTCCCATCCCCAATTCGGGCGCGGCTCGGAAAGATCTGCCCCTTCGCTCCAAGTGGCCACGTTACCGGAAACCGCCTCGATGGCCTCGTCGGGCTTGATGAAAAACTCCAACTCCATCTGCTCGAATTCACGCGAGCGGAATGTGAAATTACGCGGCGTCACCTCATTGCGAAACGCCTTGCCGATCTGGCCGATACCAAACGGAACCGACTGCCGCGACGAGTCCACGACGTTCTTAAACTGCGCAAAAATCGCCTGCGCGGTCTCGGGCCGGAGATATACTTTGTTTTCGTCGCTTGCGACCGGCCCCGCATGGCTGACGAACATCAAGTTGAATGGGCGTGGCTCCGTGAGTTCTCCACCGCAGTGTGGGCATGGAGTCACAAGACTCGTTTGATTGAACTGCTCCGTCGCGATGTATTTGTAAAACTCCTGTTCGTCATCGCACTGAAACTTCCCATCCACAACCCCCTCCGCCATCCAGCTCAGCGTGACTTCAGGATTACGAACGAGAGCCAATCCGGGAGCTTGTTGTTTGCCCTTGCCTCGCGCCCATTTCAGTAGCGAAGCCATGTCAACGCAATGATGGGTGGGGTCAAACATCGCAGCGATGGATTGCACCCAAGGCTGCTCTGCCATCATGGTCCACACATGATCGGAGCGAACCAGTTTCTTGCAATGTTTGCAGGTGCTCATCGGATCGCTAAACGTATCCACATGCCCCGACGCCTTCCAGATGGACGGGTGCATGATGATCGTCGCGTCGAGCGGCACAACGTCCTCACGCTCGCGCATCATCGCACGCCACCAAGTATCGCGCAGATTGCGCTTCAACTCCGCGCCGAGCGGTCCGTAATCCCAGAAGCCATTGATGCCCCCGTAGATCTCGGACGATTGAAAGATGAAGCCCTTGCGTTTGCAAAGGCTCACGATTTTTTCCATCAGCGGTGTTTCCTTGGTCTGGCTCATATAAGTGTAAAAAGGGGCGGAAGATGCGGAGGACCGACGCCATCCGCAAGCAGGAAGCCACGATTTTGAGAAGATTGCCGATTGACGCCGCGCAGAACGTCCACTAACTAGCGCTTCTCAATTTTACGGCGGGATAGCCAAGTGGTAAGGCCG
>JAYSTZ010000614.1:0-6991 GCA_043719365.1 Verrucomicrobiaceae bacterium
ATCAGCTCGACAATACGCTGTTTGGGCACTTTCCGACTGCTCACGGCCCGTTCTTCTGTTCCACTTGAACAGACAACGGAAACGACGCCGCCACGGACCTACCGAATCCCCGGCGGTCGAATCTCAAGCGCTCCACTTCCATGCACAGTTGGGAAGTGCCCAAACAGCGTATTGTCGAGCTGATTGACGATGCCTCGCAGCGGCACGGGAATTGTCGTTCCCGGCAACACGACGCTGCCATTTGCAATGCCCGTTGTCGGATCGATACGGAGCGTCGGTGCAGGGTCAAGACCGGTCGCCCCGAAGGCCCAGGAACCACCCGGTGAAAGCACCGCGCTGCCGGAGATGAGCGAGGTAAATTCCGCTGCGTTCAATATCACGCCGTAGTTGAGGGACGGGAGCGGCAAATCCGCGCCTTTTGGCGGGGTGTAGGTCTGCGCAGAAACCGTGAGCGTCCCGATGTGCGGATCGGGAAACGAGGGACTCGCGATCCCTTTCGGGCGAAGCCAGAGCAGCTCGCCATCGCCGGGGTTTCCTGTGCCGAGACTAAAGCGAATCATGCCCGAGACCGAGCCGCGACCATCGTGAACCGCCGAATAGATCGGCAGTTCGAGATTCGCATTCACCGTGACCGTGGCCTTCCACTTCACTCCATTCCCAAGGACTCCGACGAGGCGGGTCTTTCCGGAAGGAAGCACCGACGCGCTCGCATAGCCGTGGCCCTCCGAGGCCGGCCAATCGAGCGAAGAGCGCAACGAAATCGTCATCTGCCCCGCCAGAGGACAAGGATCGGCAACACTGAACTTTGAGCGCCGCAGCGTGAATGCTTCGGCGATCGGAAGTCCCGGAGGTTCGATTACAATATCGCCGTCCGCATCTCCAACGCCCGGTCCCGCAGGACGCAGCCCCGCTGCCGCAAACCTCCGCGGGCCATCGATAATGATTCCACCGCCGGAAATATCTCCCGTGATTGCGGTATCATCGTTCGGATCGAACGTAAGGAACAAATACGACACGACGCCTTCGACGCCGCTTGGAATTTTGGTGAAATAGACCCCATCAAAAGAGAATCGCCCTTTCAGTCGCGTCTTCACGGTTCCGCGTTGAATCACCGCAGTGAAGAAGTTGTCCTTCGTCAGCGAAACCGTGAACCGTCCGCGGTCGGCGGGCTTGTCCGATTCCAGTCCCAGCAGACCGACGTAGGTTCCCGGACGATTGTTGCGCGGCGTCGGGCTGAAACTGGCGGTGAGATCGATATCATGATCGACGAGGAGCGATAGCGTCGGCGTCTTCACCTCGCCCTTATCGAGCCCGTTCCAGCCGAGGAAAATGTTTCCAGGCGCGGGCTTCGCCGTGACGGTGATTGTGGTGCCATTGCGGACAATATTCTCACCCAGCAGAGCGCCGGAAATCGAGCCCTCGCCGAAGACGCTAATTCGCACCGTGCGCGACAAAACGACCTGCACCGAGCGAGTCACGACCGGCGATTGCGATCCCACGGGCTCATTGGCGCGGAACGAAATGGAATTACTGCCGGACCGGAAACGCGCCTCCGTGTCGAGTTGCACGCGCCAGCCGCTTTCGGTCAGTTCTCCATTCTGCCACGGCTCCCCGTTGATGGAGTATTCCACGCTCTCGATTCCGTTTGGATGTTTTGCCTTGCCGGAAAAGGTGACGGCACCGCGACCCAGTCGCGCGTTGTTCTGCGGAGTGAGCACGGTGAGAACTGGACGCGGACCATCATCAAAAGCCGCACGCACACGCAGCCGGAACGTCTTGCTCACCACCTGATTCGTCGAGTCGTTCATATCGATCTGAACAACATTATCCCCAGCCACCGTGGGCCGCCCGGAAAGCATCCCCTCGGGCGAAAGAACGATCCCCGACGGGAGCCCTGTGGCCACCCAATGATACGGTGCCACGCCGTTCTCCGCATTGAGCTGAACGCTGTAGTCACTCTTGCGCCGCGCATTGGGAAGCCTCGCCGCCGTTGAGATTCCCAGCGAATCAGGATCCTGGTCGGGAGCATAAAGATTCGTTTCGGGAATCACTCCATCCGTGACGCCGGGGCCGCTCCAAGTGAGATGCACTTGGGCATCACCAAAGGTCTCCACCAACTCCAGTTGCAGCGGAACGAGTTGCCCCGCCGATATGAAGACTGTGACCGAAACTTCATCGGGCGTGAACTTCTCCTCAAGGGCCGCGGTTTCGCTGCCGACGGTTAAAGACACGCGAGATGTCGTGTTCACCGTTACCGTGTATTCTCCGGTTCTGGCGGCACGAAGAAAACCGGTCCATCGGACCGAGTAAGGCTGGGCGGAAATGCCCTCGATCGGATCGCTGCCAAATTCGAAGTCAATCTGCGGATCGAGCCGCGTGATTGCGCTGCCTGAAAAGTCCTCTGTGGAATAATACTGTCCGAACAACCCCGCGCCGATTCCGGCTCCGGGCGGACGAACGAGAATGACATTCGCATTCGTTTCAGAGACCGCACCACGGTCATCGACCGCGCGCGCAGTCACGTCGTGGTTCCCCGTGGAAGCCCCCGTCCACACCGCAGAAAATGGAGCTTCGGTGTCTTCGCCGATCAACTGCTCGCCATCGAAAAACTGCACCTTCGCCACCGTGCCGTCGCTATCCTCCGCGCTTGCCGTGAGCGTGATCGAGCGGGGCTGCGTGAACGATGCGCCATTCACCGGCGTAAGGAGCGTGACCGACGGAGGAGCGTTGAAAACGCTGGCTCCGCCCGGCGTGGGACCGCTGGCGAACCAGTTCTGAGGATCGTCACCAAAGCCCGCAGTAGTCAGCAACTGAAGCGACGGCCCCGCGCCAGCCGCACCGGGCGGCCAAGGCTGATGATCATTATACCGCACGCTATCCACCGCGATCAGACTCGGCACTCCGAACGAATCCGGCGGACCGGGCTTGCGAATCTCCACGCGCTCACCGCTGTTCTGCAAAATGCCAAGCGCCGCACCAAAGACCGGCACCGCCGGCGGCACGCTGTATCGCGCACGGAACTCCGGCGGATCGAGCGAAGAGACGATACCGAGCGCACCAGCCGCGAGCTCCGAGCCCGGAGGGAAAACGAAATCCAGCCCCGCTACATGCCAGCCTTCAAGAGGGATTGCCGCGCCTGTGTTATTGCGCAGTTCGATGAATTCGTCGCTCACGCCTCCTGTCGGCGATGGCTGATAATGGATCTCGGTAATCTGAATCTCCGGAGTCCGAGGTCCGCTGTTCGTCGATCCAAGGGTGACGCTGTTTTGCGCGACGAACCGCTCCTGCAAATCACTCGTCACGTGCCGCCCGAAGCTCACATCCGCGTCGCTCGCGCCAAACTTGAACCCGTGGAAGTAGCCCGTCAGTTCGCCTGCGGAATTCGCGGCAAAGAGCCACACGCTGTCGCCGGTCGCATCGAGACCAAAACTGTTCCCACCAGCGCCGGGCGTCGGGTTGAACTGCGGTTCGTTGAAAACAAGGAATCCACCCGCAGCGATGACACTTCCCGCAGGAACACGGAACTTTTTCGGCACCGCGGAGTCATCGCTCAGCCACCATCCCGAGATATCCACGGGCGCAGCAGATGCGTTGAGGATTTCGATGGCGTCGGGCAGTGCCGTTGCGCTTCGGGAGCGGACTTCATTCACGAGCACATCCGGGCGAACGACAGAGGGTTCAGCGACTCCCGGCGAGCCTCCAGGCTGCGCGGATGGACTCCAGCTTCCGCCATCATTTTGATCGCCGACACCACGATAGGAGATGGAAAATCCGAGGCCGTCCGCCGTGATCGGCCACGGGACTCCGTCATCATAAGTCACCGCGAGAATCACCGCGCCATTCGCCGCCACGATCGAGATTTCCTCACCTCCGTTATCCAGCTTCCCTTCGTAAATTCCATTCGCCGTGCGGCCTGGATGAGCCTCGGTGAACCGCGCTCCATTGCGTGCGAGGACGTAGAAAGCACCCGGCTGAATTTTGGTGCCGGCGGGAAATTCAAAAGCAATGCCGGACAGGAACCGGAACCCGCCTAGATCGACCGCCACCGTGCCAGCGTTTGTAAGCTCTAAAAACTCGTACTCGTCTCCGGAGACCGCACCGACGGGCGGCGGATTGTAGTGAATCTCCGAAATGCGCAGCCCGGAAACATCCTGCGCCGGCACAAACTCCGCGCGGGTCAGCGCACTCCAGTTTTCTCCCTGCCGCACACGGGCGCTCACGACGACTCTGCCACTCAGTGCCACGGGCGCAGAGAAAGCGCGGGCTTTCGCCGAAATCGCACCGCCAATCTTGCGAGGGTCGCTTCCATCCACGGTGTAATAAATCGTTCCCGTGGATGTGGTCATCGCGACGGTGGCTCCCGGCTGGAACGTCCCGCCAAACTGGCTGAACACGGGAGCTGGAGTCGCGGGATAAAGCCCTGCCGCGCGAAGTTGATCCACGATCACATCGCCGCGCTTCGGCAAGTATTCGTTGAGGACGTAGTCGCACGCTGTGAGCCACGTAGCGCGGGTGTAAAGCTCCACAGGCCCCGCAAAATTCCAGACGGAAAAATCGCCCCATCGCGCGGACTCACAGACCACTGCGCGGTCGATTTGAGCCATCAACGCCCGCCAACGACGATCGGCATTGTCCGGAGTCATCAGCCCGTCATTGAAGAAAAAGCGGTGCGCGAAATCCGCCACCCGCAGCCGAAACTCCGCATTCGTGCGTAGCGCCTCCCACATGTGCCAAGGTGTTGTGGATGCGGCTTCAAGATCCTCGAACGGCTTTGGATTTGGCGAAGGGTCGATGAATACTTCACCAATATCCCCCATGGAAATCTCGGTATCGTGACTCAAGAAGCGCATTCCGAATTTTCCGGTGCGGCTCTTGATCTGATACCAGTTATTTTGAGTGCCATGGTCCGCAGGCGTGTCGTGCGCCCCCATCCACGAACCGACAAGCATGTACATGATCACGCTATCCACATCCACGAGCGGCTCAAACTGCGGATTGCGCGTTCCGTCGGCGTTCAGCCCTTGAAGCTTCTGGTAGGCTGCGTTGCTGCCCAATCCCTTCCTCGCATGCGCAATGGCCCTTTCCCATCCGCTCATATCGCCTTGCGTGACCTCGCCCTTATTGATCACATCATAGTCCTCGGGCTTCCCGCCGAAATACGTCGCCGCAAAATCCCCCTCAGGCCGTTCCTCGGTGTTCGACATGCCCCAATACTGACCATTGATATAAACGTGGTAGAAACTTCCGCGAGTGCTCGGAAATCCCGCCAGCCGCACTGTATCCCGCAGAAACTGATCCTGAATAAAGCGCGTGCTTGCGTCGTGCGTCAGATGCCAGGAAATGATCTGGTCATTCCGAATGTCGAACTTCGCGAAACGATTCGCGCCATCCTCCCCGAAGAACTTTCCATCGAGCGCATCGTCCCCGTATTTCCCCCGGAAAAAGATGCGGAACGAATGCTTGGGATTTCCCTGATCCCGGCTTGCCCCGCCTCGCATACGCATTCCGCCGGGCTGGCTGAATTCCAGCCCGCCATTCGGGTCGATGAGTTCCAGCGACATTGGCCGCTCCCATGCCAGACCTTGCTCATAAGGGTGCGCCCAGATTCCGGTATCGGCGTCGTAAAGGTCTTTAAGGTCGCACACGAGAGACAGCGTCGGAATGCTGCGAAGGTCATTCTGAATTGTGTCTCGATAGAGCGGCGAATCCACCACTTCGGGGTCCATTCCGTAATCAAGCCCGTAGGCTTCCTGCGGCGGCGTTGGCCATCCGCCAGCGGGAGTCTCCCCATTCGGTGACTGCCGGACTACATCAGCGGTGAAAATGTACGACGCAGTCGTCACCGGCGAAATCAGGTAACCCGCCTTCACCGTCGCGGCCCGAACGACGGTCGTTTTATTGACTGCGATCGGCGCGCTGTAAACCAACCCCGTCGCATCCGTGGGCGCGGTGCCATCGAGCGTATAACGAATCGTCGCACCTGCCGTGTCCGTGGCCGTGACTAGATTGAAGGGCGTATTCTGAAATCCATGCTGCCGGTTGAACTTCGGCGCAAGAGCGATGTCCATGAACGCCGTGCCGTTCGGAAGTCCCGGAGTCGGCGTCTGAAAAAAACGCCGCTCACCCGCAGACACGCCGTATGAAATGCTCTGCACCTGCGCAGGGAAAATCAGATCCGAGACCACTGAACCATTCGGGCGGACCAGCGCAAGATATTCGCCGCCCGATGTCAGGCTGAAGTTTGTATGCAATTCGCCGCCGGATGCCCGGTTCTTGCCGGAAGCAAAAACGATCAGAAACTCGCCGGCCGGAATGCTCGCGGAAGTGATCTTCCATTTCTGCAGAACGGCCGCATTGTCCGTGAGGCTCCAGTTCGCAAGATTCACCGTCGTCGTGCCCGTGTTTTGCAGTTCGATCCAGTCAGGGTATTCGCCGTCTTCGTCGGCCACTACATTCTGACCCGCCGCCATGATCTCCGAGATGATGACGGTTTGTGCAATCAGGCCGGAAGCCGCGAGCAGACAAAAGGACGCAAAGACGAGGGCGAAAAAACGAGAAACAAAGTGCATGAAGTGTATCACCCGCAAAAGACGAACAAATCTGCCGGACTTCAACCTATAAACAACGCTCCGCAACTTTCGCTAAGAAGGCACCCGCCCCACTCGATTACCGATGAGGTTCCCGCGTATCAAAACTCCCTACCGCGCAGCCTTCTTCGCTTTCTCCCCCTGCATTTTCACCTAGACAATCCCCGACTCATCCGACGGAGAAAAGAGCGCACGCGGGGTGTTCTTCGCGTCGGACTAATCCGAACGAGATTCTGCTTCTGAACGCATCATTAATCTATTGAACGCGCACTTCCTCCCACGGTTCGATCTCCTCTTCAATGGAAGGGGTGTGATTAAAAGTGGAATCGCGCGACGGTAGTAGGACAGCCTTCTAGGCTGTCGGAGTGGGATGGGCTTCCAGCCTGTCCAGTTTCCCCCTCATC
>JAYSTZ010000615.1:0-6989 GCA_043719365.1 Verrucomicrobiaceae bacterium
CTCGGCGGAACGGCCGCTACGGGTGTGACGGTCACGGGGGATAACGCTGCAAATCTCCCCTATTTGGCCGCGGGAGCTGCATACGTCTCTAGCGGACTCGCCGCAGTAATCGTAACGGATATCTTTGGATCGCCAGGAGGGAGTGAGGCGAGCGCCGCTACAAAGAAGGATATCGTGGCGGCTGTCTCACGCGCGCAAAACACTGGCGCACCGAAAGCGGCTGGCGCCGCCGTGGCTGCCTCTGGCGGACTGACTGCTGCAGAAGCTCTTGCGGCGGCATTGCCAAACACCACTGCTGCAAATGCAGGGGCTGTTGCCACCGCCGTAACAAAAGCGGCTCCGGCGACCTCTTCCGCCACCATCATCACTGCCGCAATTAATGCGCTCACCTCTGCGGCTGCGAATTCTCCAGAGAACGACTTTAAGGCTGGAATCATTGATGTCGCAAAAGCAGTGGTCATGCTTCGCAAAGCGGACACTCAAATTATCGCGAATGCCGGCATCAGCGCGGCACCTGCCTCGCACCGTGCATCTGTTGCTGCCGCGCTCGGAGCTGCGGACAATAAAGTTGACCATACATCAATGCTCGCTACCGCAGGCGGAATTGCCGGTCTAACTCCCGCAGAACTGGCATCGATTCAGACGGCGGAACGCGTAGCACGTCTTGCAAAGACATCGACGAAGACAGCATTGAACACGGCGCAGTCGGAAATGCGTGCGCCGGGTGCCGACGTTACTTCCGTTCTTCTCGGCGCCGGTCTCGTGGACAAAAAGCTCGTGAACGTCCTTCTCGGTGGCGCGCTCCGCCTCGGAACAACGCTGACAAGCGGTGATAAAGCACAGCTTCTGTTACACGCTCAGTCTCTGAATAAGAAAGCTGAGGGCGACGTCCGTCTTGCTTATGACGTGGCCACGCAGGTTCTCGCAAACAAAGACCAACTGTTCGACACCGTCGATAACCAGTCGATTCTCAATCCAAAGTCCGGCGCGACAATCGCTGCCGCAGCTTCGTCCGCCGCGCCCGAATTCGCACATTACGTCGCACGGGCTGCGGCATTCCGTGCAGGCGCTTCGACCATCGGCAAAATCCCTCTCGCGGTCGTTCAGGGCGCAGACATGAACTCAAACCTAGCCAGCAATCCTTCGGCGATCGCCGCAATCGCGGCCGGATTCGTTTCTGGAATTGAGGACGCCAAGCACAGTGCAACGCTACACCCAAAAATCCTGGCCGCTGGCGTAACCGCAATGGTAAAGGCTTCGATGGGGTCCGGCGACAAAGGCACGCTCAAAACATCCTCCAGCACAACCGCTTCGGGAACCTTCCGGAGCGTCGATATCTTGACCGGCGCGCCGCCAACAGCGGCAAATCAACCTGAATACGGTTCAGCCGCTGCTGCAACAGGGATCACCGCGATCCTCACGTCGCCAGCCGATCTACTTCCGAATTCCAACCTCACCGCTGCGTTGACCGCAATCGGCAAGGCTCTCGGCAAAGGCTCGCCCACCAAGGGTGCTCAGGTTTACGTTGCCGCGCAAGCTGCCGTCCAGGCGTTCTATTTCGTGACTGGGGGCGCAAGTGCTGGCGCGGTTACCGCAATCGTGAACGCAATGGCTGCTGGTGCAGTCGGTGTGAATACGGTTGCCCTGACGGCGGCGGCAAATGCCGGTAAAACCGAAGCGCAGAATGGTCGCCTCGGCGCAGGTGCCCCCGGCATCAAGAACTACGGCCACTTCAACGTGAACAACGATCCGGTCACGAATCTCGCGAACTTCTAAGACCGTTCGCTTTTAGCCGAAAGAAATTTGTTCAAGTGGCATATATTTTCGTATTCTTGATTTTAGCGTATCGGCGCGCATAGTAGGAGCAGTCGCGAACCTCAATAGCACGGGACACGATAGCAAAAACCGAAGGACAAACACGGTGGCTGGATGATGGCGAGTTTGTCTATCTCGCCCGCAGTCTGAAATCGAAAAAGCACTCGATGCTTTGCCACGGCCTGAGCAGGAGGTTGTTTGGCAGCATTTATCGCATCGTCTTTTCTCTACTGGAAACAACTCAGCAAAGCCTGAGCAGGTAGGAGCGGCGCTTTGGGCGAGCGCTCGGGAGCGGTTGCGGCAGATTTTTTGGGGGGAACCGGGTCTGGATGCGCGTGAGGTGGCGGCGATGCGGGATTGCGAGGACGGCGCTACGCTTCCCCTCTGATTCGTGTCCGGTGTTCGTCCATGGTCCAGAGGCGTCGTTCGATGGGTTCGGTTTGCAGTAGGGCGAGCAATCGGGGGATGAGGGCGAGGATGCGATCTCGGTCTTGGCGGACGAGGCGTAGGACGATGATTCCGTGATACTCTTGAGGTGGGAAGTTTTGGATTTGCGCGGAGTCCAAATCGAGCGTGATGAGGATGCGGCGTTCGTCTTGGCAGACTTTGGCAATCGTGCGGTCCGTCGCGCCACTCAGGGATTCATCGTGGACGGAGTGGTCGTCGTGGCCATCTTTGCGCAGAATTTCGCCGAGGTCGGTGGGAAGGTTTTCGTCGAATTTGAACTTCATGCTGCCACGCCTAGCGGTGTGGCGACGATGCGCTCCCGCGCAAGCTATGCGGCATAGGCAATCGCCGCTGCAATGTCGTCCAGTCGCAGCGATGGATAGCTGCGCACGATGTCGGCAGGCGAGAGTCCCGCTGCAAGATTATCGAGCACCACGGAAACCATGACGCGCGTTCCGCGAATGCACGCTTGGCCGTGGCAAATACTTGGATCGACCGAGATGTGTTGGGTCCAGTTCATGCGGGGAAGTTGGATGCGAAAAAACGTGCCGTCAAGCCCTTGCCCACGAAGAGACCGGCACAGTCGATCCCTGCGCGACGGGGTATCGCACACACCCTTCTGCGACGAGGCGTCTCAGCTACGACGCACGAAAAAGCCGCCGGTTGCCCGGCGGCTTTTTGTGAATGTTTACGTTGTCCGAAGACTATGCGCTTTCGGCTTGGTCGGCTTCTTTGTCGGGGTGGCTTACGGTGCGGATGTCCTTGTAGAGCGGGAAGCCGCTTCCAGCAGGGATCAGGTGGCCCATGATGACGTTTTCTTTGAACCCGCGTAAGATGTCCGTGCGTCCGAGTGTTGCGGCGTCGGTGAGGACGCGCGTCGTGTCTTGGAACGATGCCGCGCTGATGAAGCTCTCGGTTTCCAACGAGGCCTTCGTGATGCCGAGGAGCACGGGGACGGCCTCTGCGGGCTTGCCACCTTTCTCTTCGACTCGCTTATTCTCGTCTTCAAACAGGAGTTTGTCGATCTGGTCGCCCCAGAGCAACGTGGTGTCGCCGGGTTCGGTGACTTTCACTTTGCGGAGCATCTGACGGACGATGATCTCGATGTGCTTGTCGGAGATTTCTACGCCTTGGAGGCGATAGACTTCCTGCACTTCGTTGACCATGTGCTGCTGGAGTGCGTTGGGCCCGAGAACATCGAGGATGTCGTGCGGCGGCACGCTGCCTTCGGTGAGTTGCTGACCTTTTTTAACAATGTCGCCGTTATAGACGATGATGTTTTTGCCTTGCGGCACCAGATGCTCTTCTTCGACTTCGTTTTCATCGCGAACGAGGATCTTCCGCTTGCCCCGGACGAGTCCGCCGATTTCGACGGTTCCGTCGATGCGGCTGATTTCGCAGGAGTCTTTCGGACGACGGGCCTCGAACAATTCGGCGACGCGGGGAAGACCGCCGGTGATGTCCTTGGTCTTCGCCATCTTACGCGGCGTCTTGGCGAGAAGCGTTCCGGCTGGAATCTTCTTTCCGTCGAGCACGGCCATGTGTGCGCCCGAGGGAATCGGGTAGCTGGCGATGACCTTCTTGTCGTCGCCTTCGATGACGATAGACGGGTGAAGGTCTTCCTTGTGTTCGATGACGACGAGTCCGACGGTGCCAGTGGCGGTGTCGGTCTCCTTGCGCACGGTCACGTTGGTGATCATGTCTTTGAAGACGACCTTACCGGCTTTCTCGGAAAGAATCGGCACGTTCCATGGATCCCACTCGACGAATTGCTCGCCTTTTTTGACCTTGCCGCCGTCTTCGGTCGCGATGACCGAGCCGAGGATGATTTCGTGGCGCTCAATTTCACGACCATCCGGTGCGTGGACGGTGATGTAACCCTGCTTATTGAGGGCGATCCATTTGCCATCGACGCTGTGAACGATACGGAGGTCATTGTATTTAATGACACCGTCGTTCTTGGCTTTGATGATCGGGGTTTTGAACGCCTGAATCGCGACGCCGCCGACGTGGAAGGTACGCATGGTGAGCTGAGTGCCGGGTTCGCCGATGGACTGCGCAGCGATAATTCCGACTGCTTCGCCAATCTTGACCATGTGGCCGGTTGCGTGTTGACGCCCGTAGCATCTGGCGCAGATACCGCGCTTGCTTTCGCAAGTGAGGCCCGAGCGAATCTTCATGCTCTCGTGACCGATTGCATCAATGTGAGTCGCGATGCCTTCGTCGATCATGTTGTCCTTCTTGATGATGAACTTTCCAGTGACCGGGTCCTTGACACTTTCGCCTGAGACGCGTCCGATGATGCGGGTCGAGAGCGGCACGACTTCTTCGTCGCCGTCATAGATGGCCCGAACCACGATGCCGAGCGATGTGCCGCAATCGTCTTGGGAAATGATGACGTCCTGAGCGCAATCCACGAGCTTACGTGTGAGGTAGCCGGAGTCCGCCGTCTTCAACGCCGTATCCGCGAGACCCTTACGGGCGCCGTGGGTGGAGATGAAGTATTCGAGAACGGTCAGACCCTCACGGAAGTTCGAGGTAATTGGCTGCTCGATGATGGATCCATCCGGTTTCGCCATGAGTCCGCGCATACCGCCGAGCTGGTTGACCTGCGTGCGGTTACCGCGAGCGCCGGAATCGACCATGAGATAGACGGGGTTCAGTTCTTTGCGCCCTTCATTATGCTGAAGGGTGCGGAACATGACGTCCGAGATCTTGTTACCGGCCTGAGTCCAGGACTCGATGACGCGGTTATGGCGCTCACCGTCGGTGATGATACCGCGGCGATATTGCTTATCGAGCTCGGCGACCGTTTTGAAGGCGATGCTGATGGCTTCGTGCTTCTCTTTCGGGATGAGCATGTCCTTGATTCCGACCGACACACCGGCGCGCATCGCCCATGTGAAGCCAAGCTCTTTCAGCTTGTCGAGCATGACGACGGTGGCGGCGTGACCTGCGTTGGCGTAGGTCTTGGTGATCAAATCGGAGATCTGTTTCTTCGCGCAAACCTTGTTGAAGAAGCCGACTTCCTTTGGCCAGATTTGGTTAAAGAAGACCCGTCCCACTGTGGTTTCAATGACCGATTTCTCGGTGTCGCCGAAGACGGTGCTCTTGCCTTTATCCGGGTTTTTAAAGCGGATGCGGGTAAGGATGTTCACCTTGCGTTCTGCGATGGCGAATTCGACTTCGCTTTCGTTTGCGAACAGCGAGAGGACTTCGCCTTCTTTCTTCACCTGACGTGGCTCCTGCGTGAGGTAGTAGCATCCGAGCACGATGTCCTGCGAAGGAGTCGTGATGGGCTTTCCGCTCGCTGGCGAGAAGAGGTTGTTCGGCGCAAGCATGAGCAGGCGCGCTTCCAACTGGGCTTCGATCGACAGCGGGACGTGGACAGCCATTTGGTCACCGTCGAAGTCAGCGTTGTAAGCCGTGCAAACGAGCGGATGGACGCGGATAGCCTCGCCCTCGATGAGCTGCGGCTCGAATGCCTGAATCGACAAACGGTGAAGCGTAGGAGCACGATTCAGAAGAACCGGGTGTCCCTTGGTCACCTCGTCGAGGATGTCCCAAACTTCAGGCGTCTGCTTCTCGATCATCTTCTTCGCGCTGCGGACGGTGTGGACGTAGCCACGCTCCTTGAGCACGCGGATGATGAATGGCTCGAACAATACGAGCGCCATTTTCTTTGGCAGACCGCATTGGTTGAGCTTGAGCTCAGGACCGATGACGATGACCGAACGACCGGAGTAATCGACGCGTTTTCCGAGCAAGTTTTGACGGAAACGCCCGCCTTTGCCCTTGAGCATGTCGGAGAGCGACTTGAGCGCACGGTTGCCTGCACCGGTGACGGCGCGGCCGTGGCGGCCGTTGTCAAACAATGCATCCACCGCTTCCTGAAGCATGCGCTTCTCGTTGCGGATGATGACTTCCGGCGTCTTGAGCTGAAGCAAATTCCGGAGACGGTTATTGCGGTTGATGACGCGACGATAGAGGTCGTTGAGATCCGATGTTGCAAATCGTCCGCCTTCGAGCGGGACGAGCGGACGCAGGTCCGGCGGGATGACCGGCAGAACGTCGAGCACCATCCACTCAGGCCGCGTGTTGCTGCCCATGAAGCCCTGGACGAGCTTCAAGCGCTTGGCGAATTTTTTACGGTTCTGCTTGGAGCGTGTCGCGGCCATCATTTCCTCGATCTCTTTTTGGAGAGTGGCGAGGTCGATATCGCGCATGAGGTCGCGAACTGCTTCGCCGCCCATTCCTGCGCGGAAGCTGTCCTCGCCGTATTGGTCGAGAGCCTCGCGGTACTCGTTCTCATTGAGAAGCTGGCCTTTAGTGAGCGGGGTGTTACCCGGATCAATAACGAGGTAGTCCTCATAGTAAATCACGCGCTCCAAGTGTCGGCTCGACATATCGATCATGAGACCGAGACGCGAAGGCATGCACTTGTAGAACCAAATGTGCGTGCATGGCACTGCGAGTTCGATGTGTCCCATACGCTCGCGACGAACGCGGCTCAGGGTGACTTCGACGCCGCAACGATCGCAGATGACGCCTTTATGTTTGATGCGTTTATACTTTCCGCAGGAGCACTCCCAGTCCCGTGTAGGACCGAAGATGCGCTCGCAGAAGAGGCCGCCTTTTTCCGGCTTGAATGTCCGGTAGTTGATGGTCTCCGGGTTTTTCACTTCGCCTTTCGACCAACTCCGGATGGAGTCGGGCGAGGCTACAGT
>JAYSTZ010000616.1:0-2975 GCA_043719365.1 Verrucomicrobiaceae bacterium
GACGACGATTTGGTCGCCCGCGTAGAGACCGTCCGTGATTTCCGCGTGGTCGTCACTCATCGCGCCGACCTTCACCGCCGTCCGCACGTAGAACTCGCCGTTCACCGCATAGACGAAATTTCCCTCCGCCGTTTTGAGCAGCGCCGAGCGCGGCACAGACGTGACGGCCTCGCCTGCCGGGGCGTGAAAAGTGGCGAGCACGCGCTCGCCGATTTCCATCGGCGCGGGGGTTTCCACGGTCAGCTCGAAATCGCCGAGTGTCTGGTAGGGCGATTTTTCGACACGCTTCACCGTGCCGCGTATTTGCGGGGCATCGGCTGTGCGCAACTCGACTGGCATGCCGGGCTTCACGAGTGCGGCTTGTTCCGTGGTAAGCCAGCCCGAGGCTTCGTTCGCTGCCGGAGTGAGCGCAACTTTCTGCAATCCACTGCCGCCCGCCATGGCGTGCAGCGCGACGGTGAAAGACGGCGCGATTTTCGTTTCGCCAACCTCCGCGACTTTCAGCGCAATGGCTTTCTTCATCGTATCGGTGAGCGCGAGTCCCTTGTCTTTTTTGTATTGTGCGCCGTTCTCCGGCGGCTGTTCGTGCGACTTGGCTTCGGCGGGGCCGCAACCGCTGAGTGCGAGCGCGGCGGCGACGGCGATGGATGCGAGGATGAATGTTTTCATTTGTTGAGTTTGGTTCCGGTGAGCAGTTCGAGTTCGGCCAGCGCGGTCAATGCGTCGGCCTGGGTGGCGTAGATGGCTTCGAGTGCTTCGAGGTAGGACGATTGCACTTCGAGGTAAGTAGCGAGCGGCACCGCTCCTAGCCGGTAGTGGCGGTCAGCGAGCGTAGCGGCCTCACGCAGTTGCTCCGCGACTTTCGGATTCCAGCGCTCCATTTCCTTTCGATGCAGCGTGTAAGCAGTCGCGTGCTCCCGGAGCTTCCGCTCAATGTCGCGCTGCGCAAGTCGCAGTGAAGTCTGCGCCTGGAATTCGCGCGCCTTCGCCGTCACAATGTTGCCTGTGTTGCGGTTCCACAGCGGCAGCGGGATGGACACGCCGACGCCCGCGACGGTTTCTTTGTCGCCCGCCTTCTCCTGCGAGAACTGCGGACCGACTTTGATGCTCGGCCACGCCTCGTTTTCCGACAGCTTCACTTTGAAGCCCTGCTGCGTGAGTTCGATTTCGCGCTGGCGCAGCTCGAAATTACCCCGCGCCGCGCGGTGGATGAGTTCCTCCACGCCCGGCAGGTCTGCAAAAACCGGTGTCACATCCGCGATGACGATGCGCTCGCTGATGGCGCGTCCGCGCAGTTGATTCAACTCGAAACGTGCCCCTTGTGCCTCCCGCGCACCCTCGCCCGCAGAGCGCCGGAGCTTGATGACCGAAGCCTCGATGGCCCGCGTCTCCAGCAACGGCGTAACCCCCGCTGGCTCGCGCTGTACGAGCGTCGCCACCAGTTCCTCGCCGCGCCCCGCGACTTCCGCCGCCGCCGCCTCGCGCCGCTGCGCCGCAAAAAGCGCGTAGCCCTTCCGACGCACCTCCGCCGCGAGTGCCGCACGGAACTGCTCCAGCCCCGCCTCCGCGAGCTGCACCGAGCGATCCGCGATGGCCTTCCGCAGCGCAATTCGCCCCGGCCACTCGAAAGTCTGCTGCATCGACACCGCCCACGCCGTGCCCTCCGCCGAGATGTCGCCGCGAACGCGCTTGCGCCCAACCTCGCCGGAAACTTCTGGGTTCGCCCAAGCGCCCGCCGCTTTCCGCTCGCCCTTCGCGGCGGCGATCTCCGCTTCGTAGAATTTGAGTTCAGGATTCTCCGCGAGCGCCTGCGCCACGAGCGCTTCGAGCGTCACGGTCGGGGGCGATTTCTCGTCCGCAGCAACGACGCGCGCAGCGAGAGTGATGATGAGCAGGAAGATGGATTTAAGTTTCATGAAAAAAAAGTACGGACGAAAAAACGACAGGAAGCGGGCACGCGAAAGCGCGCCACGAAGGCAAGGCAGCCGACCCGAACGGGCAGGCCGTTTAGACCACGAACGAAGGCCCGCGCACCGGCTGGGCTGAAGTCACATCATGCCACCAGAGCGGCGGCGAAATCAGCGGAGGCACCGGCGGCGGCTCTGCAAGCGTGGCCGCTTCAAGCCGCGCGAATCCTTCAAGCAAGCTCGTGAGCGTGTCCGTCACAACCATCACCGGCTGCGGAACCGCAGGCTGCTGAAGAGTCGCGAGATTCACGCCATTTTCCAGCGTCGCGCAGGGCGTGCAGTCCTGTCCGCTGCAAGGCAGTCCCTGCTTTTCCTCATGCTCCGCGTCACACTCGCAAGCTGGTTTCATCAGCTTCGGCAGCACCGACGCGATGAGACAACTGTTGGTGACAGGCCACCACAACAGCGCGAGCAGGATGCAAAATGTAGAGCGAAAAACTCGCATGAACACAGAGTGAATGAACGTAACATGCCCGCTTGGCAAGCTGCGCTGCAAGCCCTCTCACACCGCAGCGGGCGAAATCCCTCGAAAAATGTGCAAACTCAGTTCAATCGTTCCAATAAGATGGTTCTTGCGCCGCCTGCCGTCGCTTCCCATGCCACGATGGCCGACTCCGAGCCACTTGCGATGCTGGCAGCCGAAGCGTTCTCCGCAAACCGTGCGGGAGCCTCGTTGCCGCGCTGAAGCATCAGTGCTCCGTTGGCTTCCCACAGCATGAGCGACGTCGTGCCCGCGTAGGCGGTGATAGGTTGCGCGGCGTTGGCGGCGAGTTGTCTTTCCGGCGCGGTCGCCTCGCTGGCAAAAACGGTGCGCTCGCGCCGCCACACTGCAAGCCATTTCCCGGCGGGCGTGAACGCGAGGCTGCCGCCGTCCATCGGGCAGCCGTTGAGCTTCCATGTGCCGGTGCCGACGGGCGCGGCAGCAAGGAGCGGCGCGAGGAATGAAATAACGGCGGTGATGAGTGAGAGACGTGCGGACATGTTCAGTGGTGTGATTCGAGTGAAACA
>JAYSTZ010000617.1:0-6964 GCA_043719365.1 Verrucomicrobiaceae bacterium
GGATGCGAAGACGATCGAAGGGCACGTTTGGTTTCTCGGGCCCAACCTGATCAAAGTCGCAGCAAAAGTAAGCCAGGCCGTTCCGAAAAACGGCGGCGACCAGATATTCCCGGAGTATCGTGCGGATGACCGGACTTCGCTCGTTTGGGAAGATGCGTTTCGCGTCGCGCACGAGACTGCGACCGACGGCAAGGAGCTCGCAGCCGCGCTGGCCACGACGCAGAAAAATCACGTCATTGTGCAACCCGTTTCCGAGCTGCCTCCGGGCAAAGGATGGACGCTCATCGTAGCGGCAGGCCTGCCGTCCTCGGCTGGCGGGTACAAGTTCGGCCTGCCCTACGAAGTAAAAATCGGAACGGTGAAGCCGTTCGCTGTGGATCGTGTGACAACCGAGAACCTCATCAACTCTGGCAAAATGCTCACGCTGGATTTCACCAAGCCGTTTGCGAAAGCCATCAAGCAGGAGAACATCGCCCAGTGGGTGAAAGTCGCTCCCGAGCCACCGAACATGAAGATCACCATGGAGTCCTCGCTGTGGAGCGATGCGGCGGTCACAGTGAAGGGAGATTTCGAACTCGGTAAAGATTACACGGTATCGATCCCTGCGGGTCTGACTTCCGGCGAAGGACAGAAGATGGATGCGTGGACAAAGGCGTTCAGTTTCGCGCCCGTGAAATCGCGTCTGTATTTTCAGGAATACTCCACCCATCAGCAGCGGACGGGCACCCGCGAGTTTCGCGTGCTGGGAATCAATACGGCTCATTTCCAAATCACGGCACGACTCGTTCCACGTGAACAAACGGCGGCCGCGCTTGCGGCCTATCGCAAGTATCACCGCGATGAGATCGTGGATGAAGATGAGACGCTTCAGCGGGTCGATGACATGACAATCCCCGGCGAGGTTGTGTGGAAGCAGGACTTTTCGCCCGAGCAAAAGACCGACGAGAAATTCATCATCCCTGTGAAGTGGGACGAGATTCTCGGTCCAGGCAAAAGCGGCACCGTTTTCCTCACCGCCGAGCAGAAGGTGAAGGCCGCGCCCAATGTGAAGCGCATTGGCTCGCAAGCGCTCGTGCAAGTGACGGACCTCGGCGTCACTTGGAAGGGAAGTGTCGGCGGATTTGCGCAGGCATTTTCGCTGAATAGCGGCAAGCCCATCGGCGGTGCGAAGTTTGCGTTGCTGGATGAAAAAGGCGTGTCGCTCGCAGCGGCAACGTCGGCGGCGGATGGCACAGCGCGTCTGCCCAAAGTGGAGAACGCGGAGTGGCTGGCGGTGACTTCCGGCGACGACCAACAGCTCGTGCCGTTTGGCGGCGAGCGTCACGAAATGGAGTTCGGGCGCTTCCGCATCAACATGTGGGGCGACGAGGAAGACATTTACGACTTCGGAGGCGAGGAAAGCGGCAAGATGCGGGGCACGATGTTCAGCGATCGGCCTGTGTACAAGCCAGGCGAGACCGTCCACCTCAAGGCCATCGCCCGCGACTATACGCCGGACCGCCCGCACATTCCCGCTGGGAAAAAAGGAACGTTGCGCGTCTTCTCGCCCGACAATCGCGAGGTGTTCTCCGAGAAGGTCGCACTGTCGGCGATGGGCTCCGTGACTGCGGATGTGAAACTCCCGAAGAACGGCGTGGGTGGTTTCCGCGCGCAGCTTTTGTTTGAAGGCGAGGACGGAGAGGGCGATGACGAATGGGCGGGAGTGCGGCACTATTTCCGGGTCGAAGAGTACGAGCCAAACGCCTTCGAAGTGAAACTCACTACGCCGAAAAACCCGATGCTCGGCGCGCCGCTCAGCGTCCCGCTCGTTGCGAAGTATTATATGGGCAAGCCGCTGGCAAAAGCTCAGGTCGCGTGGTCCTTGCGCTCGGAAGATGAGAAATTTACACCGGATGGATTCGAGGACTTTCAATTCACCGAGTCGCTGAATGACTGGCGCTTGCGGGAGAAATTCGCGGGCAAAAACGAGTATTCCGACCAGGGCAAGATCGTGCTGGCCGAAGGCGGGACGGCGACGATTACCGCGCAGGTGCCGCTCAACACGGCGATCCCGCAGCCGCGTTTTGTGCGGCTTACGGCGGAGGTCACCGACATCAATCAGCAGACCATCGCGGAACGGCAGACATTCACGATGCACAGCTCGGAGTTTTACCTCGGCATTCGCTCGATGCCGGAAGTTGTGCGCGAAGGCGATGCGCTGCCGCTGCAAGTCATCGCGGTCCGCAACGACGGCCAGCCGATGAAGGACTCCATCGAAACGACCGTGAAACTGACCCGCGTCGAATGGCAGACGAACCGCGTGGAAGACGCGGATGAAGCGGAGAATTTTCGCAGCGAACCGGTGATGCAATTTATCAGCCAGACTACGATTCGCACGCTTCCCCTCGTGGAGAAAGCGGGCGATTGGGTGCTCGCCGACGACGCCAAGAAGGATACGACCTTCACCGTCGCGAAGCCCGGGCTTTACTTGCTCTCCGCAGTCGCGACCGACGCAACGGGCCGCAATGTCATCACGACGACGGCCGTTCACGCGTGGGGAAAAGACGCGCTCACCTGGAACTACCGCAACAAGTCGCAGATCGAACTCGTCGCCGACAAAAAAGAATATCGGCCCGGCGAGGAAGCGGTGATTTTGATCAAGACGCCCATCAGCGGCAGCGCGCTCGTTACTGTGGAGCGGGAAAACGTGAAGCGGCATTTCGTCACCACGTTGGAAGGGAACGCGCCAAGCATCCGTATCGCGGTGGATGAGGGCGACGCGCCGAATGTGTTCGTATCCGTGATCATCGTCCGCGGCGCGCAGGACAGTCCGCGCAAATTCAAGATGCCCGAGTTTCGCGCAGGCTACACGCAGCTCGCCATCGCGCGGCCCGACGCGAAGCTTTACGTAAATCTCCGCCCCGGAAAGCCCGCTTACCGGCCAGGCGATGAAGTCTCCGTGGTCTGCGAAGTTCGCGACAACGACGGCAAGCCCGTGCGCAACGCGGAAGTCACGCTCTGGGCGTCGGATGAAGGCGTGCTGAGCCTCATGGGCTTTCAGACACCGGACGTGCTCGCGTATTTTCTGCAAATGCTGCGGCTCGATGTCAGCACGGGCATCACGCTTTCGCACCTGCTCACGGACGATCCGGAAGGCGCATTGTTTGAAAACAAAGGCTACCTCGTCGGCGCCGCGAAGGGCGGACTCAAAGGCGGCGAGGCTGATGTCCGCCGCAACTTTCTCGGCACTGCATATTGGAACGGCACGCTGAAAACCGATGCCGACGGAAACGTGAACACGACATTTAAAGCGCCCGACGGGCTCACGCGATACCGGATCATGGCGGTCGCCCAGACGTTGCGCGATCAGTTTGGAAAAGGAGAGAGCGCGTTCGAGATCAACAAGCCCGTGATGATCGAGCCATCGACGCCGCGCTTTGCGAACGTGGGGGACGCGATGACCGTCCGCGCCGTGCTGCACAACACGACGGCTGAAGACGGCGAGGCGAAGGTCCGCGTGCTCTTCGATGAACACGCGACCGCTGCGGAAAGCGAGCGCACTGTGAAGCTGCCTGCCGGCGCTTCCCTCGCGGTCGATTTCCCGGTGGAGTTCAAGGAGCCCGGAGAGGCGAAGTGGATATGGACCGTGAACTTCACCAGCGCGGCGGGAGCTTTCCGCGACTCCACGGAATCGAAGCTGAATGTGACCTGGCCAACGCCGGTGCTGGGGGAAGTGCTCACGGATCGCAGCGAAGGAAACGCCGAACTGCTCGGCAAAGCCGACCCTGCGCTGCTCGAAGGTGCGGGCATTGTTCGAGTGCGTTTTTCCAATTCGCGCATTTTTGAGCTCACGGAAGGCGTCCACGAATTGCTCCACTATCCGTACGGCTGCGTCGAGCAGACCACGTCCGGAATGTTACCGTGGATATCGCTGCGCGAATTCCGCCCGATGCTCCCCGGCATGGGCCGCAGCGAGGAGCAAATCACCGACTTGGTGGACAAGGCCGTCGCCCGGATCCTTTCGATGCAAAATGGCGATGGAGGGCTCGGCTACTGGCCGGGTGCGCGGAGCGGGCAATGGGCCAGCGCGTACGGCGGGATGGGCCTCGTCATGGCATCGAAGGCGGGATTTTCCGTGCCCGAACCGGCGATCAAAAACCTGGGCGACTACCTCAGCAAAGCGCTCCGCGGTGCGGCTGACTCCAATGACAAATGGCAACTCTCGGAGCGAGTCTTCGCCGCCTACACGCTCGCACTCATGGTCCGTCCGGAGTCTGCGTATCACGAGGTTCTAAACAAAAAGCGCGATATCCTCACGCAAGAAAGCCGCGCATTACTCGCCCTCGCGATCCTCGAAAGCAAAGGCTCGCAGAAGACCGCGGACTCGCTGATGCGGATGCAGGACAAGGCCGTGGAGCCCGATTATTGGTTTGGCAGCACCGCCCGCGCACAGGGAATTCGCTTGCTCGCGTGGACTCGTCTTTCTGTGAAATCCGCCGCTGCCGACGACATCGCCGACACGCTTCTTTCGCTGCGCCAGCGCGGCCACTGGGGCAGCACTCAGAGCAACGTCTGGGCGCTCATGGGCTTCGCCGAATACGTGAGCAAGACCGAGGCAGGCCGCAAAGAAATGAAAGGCTCGGTCGGCTATGGCGCGGAAAACACGGCGTTCACATTGCCTGCGAAAGGCGGCTTCTTCGAAAAAGAAATGCCGCTCAACGGCAAGACGCCGCTCCAGCTCTCCAACCCCGGCAAGAACATGGTCTTCACGCAAGTCGCAGTTTCATCGCGCCCGAAGACGCTGGTCACGCAACGGCAGGATCGCGGTTACGCAATCGAGCGGACCTATCAGCTTATCAACGACGACGCCACGCTCGCGCCGCTCGGCGAGCCTCGCGTCGGCGACCGCGTGCTCGTGACCATTGACATCACGGTGCCCAAAGCGAGCCGCTACGTGGTGATCGACGATCCATTGCCTGCGACGTTTGAGGCTGTGAACCCCGAGTTCCGCACCGCAGCCGCGCAAGGCGACCAGCTCGCGAACGCATGGTGGAGCCACCGTGAAATCCGCGCCGACCGCGTGCTTTATTTCACGAACACCTGGAGCAGCGGCAAATACCAGATGCGCTACGTCGCCCGAGTCCGCGCCGCGGGCTCCGCAACTGCGCCGCCGACCAAGGTCGAGGAAATGTATGAACCCTCGCACTTCGGCCTCGGAGACTCGGCGGTGGTGAAGGCGGCGGGGTTGTAACCGCCTGATGTCGTCTCCCGTATTTACGAGCATGAAAAAATCAGTCCTGATGCAACTACATGAAAATCGAGACGCCATCCTCGCGGTTATTGGCGAAATCGGAGGGTCAAATGTCAGAATTTACGGTTCTGTTTCGAGAGGGGCGGAAAAGCCAACAAGTGACATCGATATGCTCATCGACCGTGAAGGCGCAGCAGGAGAAGTTAATCTTTACGCTGCAGCCCCTATCTGAAAAGTAAATGGGTGTCCCTTCAGGCCACAAGGGGCCGGGACGGACCCCTCTCCTTGGGGAGATGCTCGCAGTTGGCGTGGCTTTACTGACGGAATTGATGGGACTGCTGGCAGAATAAGCCGCTTTGCTCGCTGAGGGCGTGAAAGTGCAAGCACCCCGTCCCTGAGTGGCAGCAGAATCGGCAGGACTTGCGGCACTTTGCGTGAAAGTGGTCGCGGTCCGCGCCGGACATCCGGCAGGGTTGCTGAAAGTGCGAGGAGTCCGACTGGGAATCGCGGCAGAACGGGGCAAAGTGCGGGCACTCCAAGCGAAAGTCGGGGCGGAATCGCGCAAAGTGCGAGCAGTCCGCGAAATTCTACCGGTCGGATTTCCAACCCGACCGCAGAGATTCGTCCACGAAAAACACGAACTGACACGAAAATCGATAAAACCTCGCGGTTGCCGAGCGACCTCGCAGCAACTACAAACGGCAAACCGAACGAGCCCGCTGTTACTTCCCGACTTCCCGACTTCCCGACTTCCCGTTACATCGGGGCAAGCGCAACCGATGCGGTTGCGGTCACTTCATGGAAGTTAGAGGACATGGGTTGTGTTTTTTGAAGACGTTGGGAGGAAGACGAATGTCGCGGAGTTTGTCCAGCGTAAACTGATTTTAAAAGTTTTGCAGCCCGCCGTCAGAATCCCGGTCCAGTTATTAAATCACGCTTGTTCGCGTTCCGTGACTACGTTCTCGCTGAGATTGCGCCCTTCTTCCCCGAGGCGCACCCACGCTTGGCGCTCGATTCCGCTCTTCGCGTCCTCGGCGGTGACGGGGATTTCTTCTTCCACGGTGGGCGCGATCCCGTGGTCGATAAGGCGGATGAGGTAGCGGCATTTCTTGGCGCTGAGTTGGGCGAAAAATTGGTAGGACTCGCCGAAGTAACGGTCGCCGACGTAGGCTCCGCCAGGCTTTGCGTCCACCTCGGCACGCATGGTTTTGCGCTCGCAAGTTTTGCCGGGGGTGACTTGGACGCGGGCGGGCGCGTCCTTGAGCAAATCGAAGGAAACATGCAGCCGCACGGCGTTGTTTTTAAAGCCCTCGCGCCCGCCTCCGTAGAGCGCCCAAGCCATGCGCGGCAGGGCGGGGAAAAGGGAGCTATCGCGCGCCATCCAGCGCTGCGAGTGAAGGCTGGGCGGGAGCTTTTTCAAATCGGGCAATTCGCCTGCGAGGCTGGCAAACAGATGCTCTAGCAAGGACGGCTCGACGAGATGCTGAGTCTCCGAAAAGCTCCCGAGGCTGACTTTGGTGACGCCGAGTTGCGCACACACTTTAGGCAGCGAACTGGCATGAACGATGCCGCGCACGGTGCGAGCGATGGGGTTAAAAAGGCCGACCAAAAAGAGGCTCAGATAGTCACCGAATTGGAGGTGGCGATTAGGGTCGGCGAAGGAGCGATGGACGGGAGTTTGGGAACGCAAGAGCTCCTCATCCAGCACTTCGCGGAAGCGCGAAAGCAGCTTCA
>JAYSTZ010000618.1:0-18385 GCA_043719365.1 Verrucomicrobiaceae bacterium
GGGTGACTTTGATTTCGTCCGCGTCGGCTACGACGTGATGGTTCGTGAGAATGTAACCGTCCGCACTGACAATGATGCCGCTGCCGAGACCCGCGGGGACGAGTTTGCGTCCCTTCGAATCGGGTTTTTTGACCGAATCGGGAGAAGGCTGCTCCGGATCAGGCAGGCCGAAGAAGCGACGGAAGAACGGATCACTTAAACCCTGGTCGGGTATCCTCGCACCCCGCTGAATCTTGTCTGCGCGGACCTCCGTTGAAATCGTCACGACGCTCGGTGCGACGCGCTCAATGATTGGCGCGTAGCTGGAGTGCTCGTCGCGTTTGAGGACCTGTTCATCGACTTTTACCTCGGGCATTTTCGCGTCGTCGGCGAAGGCCATGGTCCCGAGGATAAGTGGCACCAGAAGTAAGCTGCGGATTGAGCGGCTGAGGATTGGATGTTTCATATTTTGTAAATGATATCGTTGGATTTCATGCGAACAAGCGGCAGGTGTCGTGATTTTTGTCTAAAAATCTTCAGCCTTGAAGTGGCTCGTTTCCGGCTTTCTCACCAGCTATTTGACACTTATGGGCGCTACCAACATCAATCTAGACGGTTCAGAAACGACGGTAATCAAAGGGCTCGGGCTCATGGGTTCGGATGTGGACGGCGGGACCCTTTTTGAGCAATGCAAGGGTATTGACGAGACGGACTTTATCGACACGCTGAAGGGCTTGATCGATGTCGGCTATGTCGATGCGGAGACTTCCTCGTTCTATTCCGTCGCGGATATTCGGAGTATGAAGTTCAAAATCAACCCCCCGTATTTGAAGGCGATTCGCGAGGCGATCGACCCTGAGGAGGAGCCGCGCAAGAGCAAACGCGTGCGCCGCGACTAGATTATTGGATTGTTGCTGCGGGCTCGGGATGCGAATACGCGGCATCGAAACGCAAAATCGCTCATCATTTCTCGCGCGGCATTGGCCGCTATTCGCCGCAATCGCCAGTGGAGTCTGGCTGGCGCTCTGTTTCCCGCCGTTCGGGTTCGGAAAGTCGGCATTTCTCGCACTCGTGCCGCTGCTTTGCGCGGTGTGGATTCCACGAAACATGACGCGGTGGCGTCGATTCCGGCTCGGCTACGTGACAGGCCTCATCGCTTACACGATCATCTTTTGGTGGCTCAGCGAACTCGCCCCGCTTTTTCATGCGTCGGCGCTCAATGCGTTGCCGCTCGGGATGGGCGTGGGAATCGCGCTGGTCCCGGCGATTTGGGCGATGTTCGTCGGCTGGTTTGCAGGGCGGCAGATTGTTGTGGAACGGCCCGATCCGCTGGCGATGAACGTGCGGCCTGTCCTGCTTTCCTCCACGCGTAATCTCGGGCTCGGAGTCGTGGTCGCGGCGTCATGGGTGGCTCTGGAATGGGTGCGCGGGTGGGCCTTGCTTGGATTTAGCTGGAATACGCTGGGCGTCGCTTTGGCTGACGACATCGTGCTGATCCAGATTGCCGATGTGACCGGCGTGGCCGGCCTCGGTTTTCTGCTCGCGATGTGCAATGCGATTGCAGTGATCACGATCCTGCGCCTCCGCGCTGAAGTGGGGCGCATCAAGCTGCGACCGCATTTCGATTTTCTCATGACAATCGCGCTGGTCGTGGGTGCATTCAGCTACGGTGTGAGGACTTTGGTGAAAGTGCCGCCGCGCGAGATTGCGGCGCTGCGCGTTGCGGCCATCCAGCCGAATATTCCGCAGGCGATGAAAATGGATCCGAATAGCGATTCGGAAATCGTGGAGCGACTGGAGCGGCTGAATGTGCTCGCAGTGCAGGAGAATGCCGATGTCGTGCTTTGGCCCGAGGCGTGTGTGCCGGGCGGGATGTTTGGCGATGTGGAAATGACCGAGTGGGTTTGTGCGCAGGCGGGTAAACACAAGGCGCTGCTCATCGGCACGGACGATCTGAATCGTGGCGGAGCAGGGGACGACCACAACAGCGCGGCGCTCATCATTCCGGGCCGGAAAGAAGTGGCGATCCACGATAAGGTGAACCTTGTTCCGTTTGGAGAGTATTTGCCGATGCGCCCGCTGCTCGGTTGGGCGATTGGCGGCCTTGTGCCCGGCGATTTTGTGCCGGGAGCGTTGCCGATTCAGCTCCTTCTGGAGTCGCCGAAGGTTACGCTCGGTCCGCTGATTTGTTTTGAAGACACGCAGGCGGACATCGCACGCGCACAGGTCCGCGGCGGGGCAGGTCTGCTGGTGAATCTCACCAACGATGGATGGTTCGGTCGCTCCGGCGAACTTGAACAGCATCTCGCCAACGCGGTCTTTCGGTGCGTGGAGACGCGAGTGCCGATGGTCCGTTGCACGAATACGGGAACGACTGCCAGTATTGACCCGAACGGACGCGTGGACCGTTGGCTCCCTGCTCATACCGAAGGCGTGAAGAGCCGGACGATTCCGATCGCCGCATCCGGAGAGCCGACATTTTTCGTTCGCTTTGGCGACCTCTTTTCCCCCGGATGCGCTATCATCACAGTCATTGCCGCGCTCGCACGTTGGCGGCGAAAGTAGCTGTTACTCGACCCAGAAAGAAACGCTGACGCTCGCCGAAATACTGATGGTGCCTGGTGCAAACGCCTCGGTGCCTTCGCCGCCGAACAGTGCGCCGTCAATGGCGTTTCCTCCGATTGAGCTATTGTTCGACATGCGATTGAAAACAGGGGTGAAGCTTCCTCCGCCTTCGGAGATGCGATAAGGCTTGCCGATCTTCGCGCCGAGTTCGCCCGCGAGGGCGATTGCTTTTTCTTTGGCTGCCTTGATTGCGTTTGCACGCGCGGCGTCCCGGTGTTTGCGAAGATCCGATGTGCGAAGCGTGACGTTGCTCACTTCGGTCGCGCCCGCAGCGACTCCGGCCGCGATGATGTCGGGAACTGTTTTCACGTTGTGGAGCGTTACCGCGACGGTTTGCGAGACTGTGAAGAACCGGACCGTGGCAGTCTGGAATGAATCCCGTTTTTCCGTATAGTTTGGTGTAATCGAAAGGTCCGCAGACTGGAGGTCAGCCTCAGCAACTCCGGCTGCGCGGAGCGCGGCGAGCACTTTTGCGGCGCGCTCGTTCTGTTGCTTGCGCGCAATCGCGAGGTCGGCATTGCGGACTTCGACCTGGAACTGGATGTCGGCAAGGTCCGGGACGACTTTGATCTCTGCGGTGCCGGTCGTGCTCACGAGCGGTGGCTCGGTTGTTTGCTCGGCGGTGACGAACGGCGTAGTAATGATGGCGATTGCTGCGAGGAGTGATTTCATGGCGGAAGATACAGAGCGGATTTTAGGGGTGAAAGCAAACAGGCCGTTCTGTGAAGAACGGCCTGTTGCGTGATAAGTTGATGCGAACTGCGCGGCCTACTTTGGAAGCTCCGGTGCTTTTGGTGCTTCCGGCGCTGGAGCTGCGGGCGGCGGTGGATTTCCAGCCGCAGGTGCCGGTGCCGCAGGTGCCGGTGCCGGTGCCGGTGTCGGTGTCGTTGCCGCAGGAGGAGTCGGCGGCGTGTTTGGCGCGCCGGGTGTCGGTGCTGGAGTCGCTGGCGGCTCGGGTGGTGCGGGGCGCGGAGTTCCACCGGTTTTTTTGCCGCTCGGGTTTTTCAGTGAGGCTTGGAGTCTAGTCGCTTCGCTTGCGAAGCCGAATGGGTTCCTTGGATTCGAGCGTTGGATCAGTGCGTCAAGAGTCTTCACGGCATCGTCGGTTTTACCCTGTGCGGCCTGGATTCGTGCGATGCCCATGAGCGCGACTGCCATGTGGGCGCTGTTGGGGTAGCTGCTTTGGATGCGCTGAAAAGCTGCCAGTGCCTGATCCTGTTTGCCTGCTGTTTCAAGCGTCAGTCCGAGGCTTGCGATAGACCCTGCGACGAGCGGATGCGTGGGATTCTTCGCTGCAAAGTCCTGATATTCTTTCGCGGCTTCGTCGGCTTTTCCAGCAGCGCGGAGCTCATCGGCCATGCGAAGTTGTGCGGTCGCAGCAGACGCGGTTCCGGCCCAATCGGTTGTGACTTTGCGCAGTTCGTCGGCGGTCTTTGCGGTAGAAAGTGCTTGTTCGGAACCTTCTTTTTTACGGGCATCCATGAAGAGATACACGCTCCAGAGCGCAATGCCGAGGATGACGACGTAAAGGCATCCCTTGATGACACTGCGGTACTGGATCCAAAAGGCCAGAAGGTCAAACTCCTGCGGCGGCGGTGCAGCAGGCGGCGTGGAGGCGGATTTTGCCCCGGTGATAAGTTGCGGTGGTGTGTTGGACTCCGAAGGTTCGGACATAGGGCGGCGGAAAGTGCCAGACGCGCGACAAAAGGCAAGCGTCCTCCTACAGATTCGTTCGAACACTTTCAATGGGCACAAATCCGACGGTCCCGATTTACCTGAGTTTTTCGGCGCATAGCGAGCCGCCGGAAGGTTCGGGAGTCCTCGGAATTGCAGGAAAACTGACTTGCCGCAGCGTTTTTGGCATCTAACGTCAGCGCATGATCAAAATTCCGATTCTCGCCCTCATAGCGGCAGCTTTTCAGTCCACCGATTTCTCCGAGAACAAGTAATCCGACCGCTCCCTCACCACGGGGGACAGGATGAAAACAATAATGCCAGAGACTCCGCGCAAAGCGTTCGTTTCCAGCCCGCACCACGCTACGCTCGCACTAACCGCGCTCGCAGCAATGGCGATTTGGGGCCCGCCCGGAGTGGTTGCTGGAGTTGTGACGTATGTGCTCGGCTGGGTCTATCTACCCGATATGCCGTTCTTCACGCGCTGGCGCGAAAAGAAGGCTGCGGCGGCCTTAGAGGCGGCTCGACAGGCGGAGCTAGGGGATTTTGCCGTGGAGCGCGATGCATTGCTCTCGCAGCTTAAGCCGTCGCGTTCCCAGCGATATTCAGCGTTTGTGAAGACAGGACAGCAAGTCGCGATGGGGCAGGACCCGCGTGTACGCAAGGTGGAGGAAATGCAATGGACGTATCTCAGGCTGCTCACGATCGAGCAATCGCTGGAGGTGTTTTTGGAAGGAGATCGGCGTGACGGCGTGCCGATGCTCCTCCGGGAAGCGAACGAGGAAGTCGAGGCGCTGGAAGGTGAAATCGCGGAGTTGAAATCGCAAAATTCTCCGGCTCTCGCAACGAAGGAACGCCTGCTGGAGAGCCGCAAGAGCCGGCTCCAGGTGCTGAATCAGCGGTTCGAGCGCATTCAAGAGGCCAACGCGAATCTCGAACTGGCCACAGCGGAGTTGGATCGGCTCGATGAGCAAATCAAGCTCACCCGGGCCAACGCCGTCGCCAGCCGTAACGCAGGAAATATCAGCGACCGGATCGACTCGACGTTTGAGCATCTGGAGCAGACGAACCGTTGGCTCGCGGACATGGATCGCTTCCGCGATGAACTCGGCGAGATTCCGGAAGGCGGAATGGGAGTGCGATCACCGCTAGCCGCACCGTCCGCGATGTCGGGGAATCCGCCGGGCAAACAGGCGCAGCGCTAGGAGACCGATGGTTTCGTGACAGGACGAAACAAGAATCCGCTGATCTTCGCTCATTATGGCCACCGTGCTGCCGGGGAATAAGCGAAGATGAGCGGAGATAAGCGCTTCCAAAGGATGAACTCCGTTTCGCTCGGCGGCTCATCCAGCAAGTCGAGGGAATCAGCGGAGTCTCAGCGTCGGCTTCACGGAGCACGGTGGGAGCCTGTTCGCACCCAGCAAGAAGTCCAAATTTTGAAACTCGCCCACCGATTTGATGGGCTACCCAGAAAAACGTTCAGCGGACGAGTGTCCGGAACGTGAGCGCGACTACTTGAGAGCCGCGATCCGGCTGGCGAGGTCGCTCTTGTGGCGGTTCGCCTTGTTTTTGTGGATGCGTCCGGTCTTCGCGGACTTGTCGAGAAGGCTGCTGACGCTCGCGAGGAGCTTGGCTGCGTCTTCTTTCTTGCCGCCAGTGATTGCTGCACGGATGTCCTTGAGTTCGCTTTTGATGATGCCCTTCGCCTTGCGGTTACGGGATGTGCGGCGGACGGTTTGGCGTGCGCGTTTTGCGGCTGATGGTGTATTGGCCATATATCGGTATTCTTAGAAAAAGGAGCGCGGAGGCTATGAATCGGGGCGCTATTGTCAACAGAACACTTTGAACTTCCGGTCATCAACCGCTCCAGAGCCCGCCAATTCCACGAAAGAGCCTCCAAGGATATCATCTGTTCGCCGGTTGTCAGCGGGTGAAGTTGCGCTGCTCTACTATCGTTTTGTTTTCTTTGGCTGCCGCTCGTTTTGCCGGTGCAGAGGATGCGGCTGACTTGTGGGTTCGCAAGGTTCAGCCGCTTTTCGACGTGCAGTGCGTGAAATGCCACGGACCCATCGAGCAAAAAGGCGGCTTGGAACTGGATACACCTCAGGCCGTTCTGAAAGGAGGCGATGATGGCGCGGTCATCATCCCTGGAAAGCCGGACGAAAGTCCGCTTTTTCAGCATCTTGCGCCGGGTGCCGACCCTCACATGCCGCCGAAGAAGCAACTTTCCGATACCGAGCGCGAAATCGTCCGCACTTGGATTACGGCGATGACTGTCGCTCCAGTGCAAAAACCAGCAGTGGCCCGCCAGTTTGAGTCCGCGACCTCGGCGATTGATGTGCTCATCGCAGAAGGGTGGGGGACTCGCGGGGTAAAACCAGCGGCGGCTGCGGAGGACCGCACTTGGTGTCGGCGGTTGTTTCTCGATCTCGTGGGTCGCATCCCGACGCAAGAGGAGCTCGCCCGGTTTCTTGCTTCCACTGAACCGGATAAACGAGGCGCGCTCGTTGACCGCCTTCTCGCTTCGGACGAATATCCCGTGAGGATGCGAGAGTTGTGGGACGTTTTCCTCATGGGCCGCGGGAAGCGGGGAAATCAAGAAGAGCGCCGAATCAAAAACGGATGGTGGTCTTTTCTCGAGACCGCTTTTCGCAAGAATCGTCCTTGGAACGAGACCGTGCGTGATTTCCTCGTCGGGCGCTTGGAGAAAGGCGCTTCCTGGTTCCTTTACGAGCGAAAAAACGAGCACCAAGTCATCGCTGAGGCTGTGGCCCCGGTCGTGTATGGGACGCGGATTGACTGCGCGCAGTGCCACGATCACCCGCTCGCGAGGGAGATCAAACAAGGGCATTACTGGGGCCTCGTGGCTGCGTTTAACCGCAGTAAAAACGTGGAAGGCGGCAACGAAGTCGGCGAATCCGCTGTCGGAGGATTCATCAATTTCACCAATCTAAAAAAGGAATCGCAACCAGCGGTAGTGACCCTTCTGAATGGGCGCTCCGTGAGCGAGCAACGCCCGGGCGGCGATCAAAAAGAGACCGATGGTGACGACAAATACGTCGATCCAAAAGCGAAGGTTCGCGTCCCGAAATTCTCCCGCCGCGAAGCGTTTGCCGATGCCGCGACGCACGACAATCCGCTGCTCGCCCGCGCGTTTGTAAATCGCATGTGGGCCGCACTGACCGGACGGGGAATCGTGAATCCTGCGGATGAAATGAACGCGCGTAACGTGCCGAGCCATCCCGAACTGCTCGACTGGCTTTCGCAGGATTTTGCGTCCAATAGTTATGATGTCCGCAGGCTCGTTCGCGGAATTGTGATGAGCCGCATGTACGGGCTCTCCGCCAGCGATACCCCGCCCGAAGCCTTTGCCGGAGCGCACGAGCGTTCGCTTTCCGCCGAGCAACTCGCGCGCTCCTGGCGAGTCGCTACGGGATTGCCGCCGAATGAGGACACGCTCCGCCGCGCAGTCGTCACGGCGCTGCCCGATGTGTTGCCGAGGGAATATAACGCGACGTTTCAGCAGGCGCAGTTTTTGACAAACTCGCCGCTTTTCGCGGAGATCCTGAAGCCAGCGCAAAAGCGCATCACCGCGTTGGCTGATGTGCCAGCCCGTGTTCGCGAGTCATTTCTTGCCGCTTACAGTCGCGAACCCGATGCCGAGGAGTTTGCGCAGTCCGCCGCATTTCTCAATGAGCGTGGTGATAAGCAAGAAGAAGCCGTCCGCGATTTGTTGTGGGCGCTCCTCACTAGTGCGGAGTTCATGACGGTGCCGCTGTGAAGTAACCTTCCGCCAGCCTGCGCTGGAGTTTTCGGCTTTTCTGGTTACTGTCGGGGCGGTGACGCTGCCCCAAAGCGCGCCACATTCTGCCACGCAACTTTTCATGCGAGTGACCTCGTCCATTTTCGCCCTGCTTGCCGCACTCGCGGCGATGGCCTCCGCGCAGGAAACCATCTTCGCCGATGCCCGCATGGGCAATGATTCCGGGCCGGCGGGAACCTTCTACGAACTTGGCACGGTCTTCCGCGCTTCGGTCGCGGGCTCGGTGACGTACTTGCGTGTGTATTCGCTGGCGACCGAGAGCGGCGCACACACGGCGCGGATTTGGCGGAACTCGGACAACACGGTCGTCAGCGGGCTGCACACTTGGACGTAGGGCGGCACGACGGGCTGGACGACGCTCGACATTCCCGACGTGGCTGTCGTAGCGGATACCGATCATCTACAGTAATCCCGAGTGGATTCACGACGACTTGCTCGCGAGTCCAGAATACCGCATCGCCTTTGCCGACGAGGCTCAGCGGCTGTTGCGAAACGACGGCGCATTCACGGCTGCAAAAGCGCTGGCAGTTTGGAACAGTCGCGCAGCGGAGATCGATCAGGCGGTCATCGGAGAGTCCATCCGATGGGCGCAGTCGAATCAGGAAAACCAAACAACGTGGACTGCGGAAATCGACGACGTGCGAAACAATTTCTTCCCCGCTCGCAGCGCGATCGTCCTCGCTCAACTTCGCACGCGAGGAATTTTCCCGGCCGTGGATGCGCCCATCTTTTCCGAGCGCGGCGGGCAGATCAGTGCAGGCTTCGGGCTCACGCCCGCGTCAACCCCAACGCTTTGATTCTCGAGGCGAGAGTGGTGGGCTTCATGTGGAGGAGCGCGGCGGCTCCGTCTGGGCCGAAGATCTTGCCGTTCGTCTGTGCGAGGGCGGCGGTGATGCTTTCGCGTTCGCGTTGCTTGAGGTCGGCGCGGGTGAGGACGGTTGCGTTTTCCCGTGCGGGCTGGGCGCTCGGAGCGGTGGGGGAGTCGAAGATGAGCGGACCGTTTTGCGCGAGGATGACTGCGCGTTCGATGGCGTTTTGTAGTTCGCGGACGTTCCCGGGCCAATGTTGTGCGGCGAGTTCGCGGGCGGCGGCAGCGCTGAGTTTGGGCGGGCGTCGATTCATGCGTTTTGCAGCGGTGCGGATGAAGTGTTCGGCGAGCGTGGGAATGTCGTCGCGTCGTTCCCGCAGCGGCGGGCTCTCGATGGGGAAGACGCTGAGCCGGTAAAAAAGATCCTGTCGAAAGCGCCCGGCTGCGATTTCGGCGCGGAGGTCACGGTTCGTGGCGGCGAGGATGCGGACGTTCACTTTGCGCGTCCGGGTGTCGCCGACGCGTTCGATTTCCTGCTCTTGCAGAACGCGCAGGAGTTTGGCCTGCATCGGGAGCGGGACTTCGCCGATTTCATCGAGGAAAAGCGTGCCGCCATCGGCGAGTTCGAAGCGCCCGGCTTTGTCGCGGAGCGCTCCAGTGAATGCGCCGCGGACGTGTCCGAAGAACTCGCTCTCGAACAGCGCCTCGGGCACGGCGCCGCAATTTACGGTGACGAGCGGGCGCTCATTGCGCGGGCTGCGTTCGTGGATTCCGCGGGCGACGAGTTCTTTGCCGGTGCCGCTTTCGCCGGTGATGAGCACGGTGGCATCGGTGGGCGCGACAAGGTCGATTTGCTGAAGTAATTTGCGAAGCGCGGGGCTGTCGCCGATGAATTCGCTGGTGCCGCGCTGGGCGGTGACTTCTTCGCGGAGGAAGTTGATTTCTTCTTCCAGCCGCTCTTTGAGAAAGGCGATTTCCTCGAACGCGTTTGCGTTGGCGATGCTCACCGCTGCGTGGTCGGCGAAGATGCGCAGCCATTCAAAATCCGCGGCGTCGAGCAACAGGCGATCGAAAATTGCGAGCACTCCGAGCACTTCTCCGCGAAACACGAGCGGCTGACCTGCGAAGCTCTGGATGCGTTCGCGTGAGATCCATTCACGGTCGGCGATCCACGGTTCCGCGCCGTGAACGCCGGCGATGAGCAACGGCTGCCCGCTCTTCGCGATTTGGCCGATTTTCCGCACTCCGAGCGGGAACCGGCGAAATGTACCGTCGGTCCGCGTGTGGTCGCGATCAGGGTCGGACGAAGTGCCCGCGCTGGCGACGAGATGCAGGCAAAGCGCCTGATCCGGGCACTCTTCGCGGAGTCGGCAGGTGGAGCAGAGGTCGCCGGGATTCAGCAGCCAAATCCGGGCGAGCGCGACATGCTCGCACTTGGCGATTCCGCTGACGATAGAGCCAAGCACTTCGGGCAGTGTTCGGTTTTGGGCCATTGAGACCATGATCTTTGGGAAGTCGGCGCAGTTCACTTGCGAAGAACTACGAGAAATCGTTCATCAACGCAACGAGTAATCGTAAGTAACGAGAGGTCGTAGCGCCTCGCCGAGCACTGAAAACAGTCGTCTCTCTCTCTAGGATGCGTCAGTTTTCCATTCTGGAGGCCGTGGCACGCGTAGTGGTAAAGAGAAACGGTATGCACTCCAACGCTTCCACATTTATCCATTTCGTCTTCGTCCTGGCTTTCATCGGCACGCTCGTCGCCGGTGTCTTTCTGCTCAAAAACGCCGACCGACTCTTCGGTTCTGACGCGGAGATGCCGAGCGAAAACAGCAGCTCGCGCTCTTACGGCAAAATGCAGGCGCTCGTCATTTGGGCGCACGTCGCACTGCTCACCGGAGCGTTCGCATTCCTTCTCCACTGAATCGTTCCAATCAACGTACAATGAACGCACTCGACCTCACAATACGTCCGCCACGCAGTCCGCGCGTCCGCCTTGGCGGATACGCCATGCTCGCCCGCGTCATCGACAAAGCCCGCGCCTTGAACGCCGGGAAAATCGGAGACTACAAATACAACAACCCGATGGATCAGCACTTTTTCGCGTTTACCGGCATCGCGCCAGATGCCCTCCTGGAGCAAGCGAAGACGGGCGCTGGCGATTGGGCGTTGCTCGTTTGGGTGAACGAAAGCGCCGCGCCGAAACGTGCGCCGCACGAAATCCGCTCGTGGACGGCGTGGCTGGAGTCGATGCCCGTCGGCGAGGCCGAAGACCTCGAGTGGTTCGCCGCACAATCCCGGCGCATCAATCCCGCGCGCACCGACCTGCAAACGATCATGGACTACCTCGACGCCGACGACCACGTCAGCTTTGGCGGTGCCGCTTGAACGATGAACCCGCCACGCCCACCACTCCCGCCTTTCACCGAGGAAACCGCGCGGCAAAAAGTGCAACTCGCCGAGGACGCATGGAATTCGCGCGACCCGGAGCGCGTCTCACTCGCCTACACGCGCGACACCGAGTGGCGCAACCGCACTGAATTCATCCACGGACGCGGGGAAGTCGTCGCCTTTCTCCGGCGCAAATGGGCGAAGGAACACGACTATCGCCTGCGCAAAACGCTCTGGGCCTTCGCCGGCAATCGCATCGCCGTGCGCTTCGAATACGAGTGGTGCGACGACGCCGGTCAATGGTGGCGAGCGCACGGGAATGAAAACTGGGAGTTTGACGCCGACGGGTATATCGCCGAGCGCTACGCCAGCATCAACGACGAGCCGATCACAGAGTCGGAGCGAAAATTCCGGTGGTGATGTCTCAAAACATTGAGGTGACTACGAAGGCCGCGAAGCACGCGAAGTCGCGGGAATCTTCGCGTCCTTCGCTCGCTTCGTAGTCGCACCGAGGCACCAATTTCTTTAAAGATACTACCACACACCATGGCCGCAAAATTCATGCAAATCATGCTCACGCCAGCCGTCCAGGCCGCGCAGGAGCGATACTTCGGAAAGCACCAATCGGTAGCGCAGGCACCCGAGCGCGACTCGTTTACAGCCGACGAAGCCGCGTTCATCGCAGCGCGCGATAGCTTTTACATGGCCACGACTAATCCGGACGGCTGGCCTTACATCCAGCACCGGGGTGGGCCGGCGGGCTTCCTCAAAATGCTCGGACCCCATTTGCTGGGGTTCGCGGACTTTAAAGGAAACCGACAGATGCTCACCACGGGCCATCTCGACATCAACGATCGCGTCGCTCTTTTCCTGATGGACTACCCAAACCGCGACCGCCTTAAAATCCTCGGACACGCACGCGTCCTCGACGCCCGCGAGCACCCCGATGTAGCTGCTCAACTCTGCCCCTCGTTGGAACTCGCGGACAAAATCGAACGCCTGTTTTTAATCGAGACGGTGAGCTTCGATTGGAACTGCCCGCAATACATAACGCCGCGCTTTACTGCAGAGGAGTGGCAGGCGAGGGATGGCGGCGAGACCTGATGAGTGGAACCCAGGTGGTTTGTGAACGCCGCCTGTGATTCCTTCCCGTCAAGTGTCTGCTGTCACGTTTTTTGAGCGACTGCCCGCCGCGAGTGCGACGGCGGAGAGGATGCCTAGGACCGCGCAGCTCAACCAGAGGACGGACGGATTCCACGCGTGGATGCGCAGGCTGGCGTGCGGTCCGAGTGCAGCCGCAGCGGTGCCGGACATTGCGAGCGCGCCCATGTAGCGCCCGCGGAGATGGAGTGGGGCGATCTCGGCGATGTACGCGTTGCGCATGGGCTGGCTGAACATTTCGCCGATGGTAAAAAGCGTCATCGCGGCGAAAAAGAATCCTGTTCCGCCGGGCAGGGCGTTGAGCGCGAAGCCGAATCCCATGAGCAGATATCCGATGAGGATGATCCGGCGCGAATCAAAGCGCTGGGTCCATCGAGTCATCGGAAGCTCGAAACATGCGACCATGAGGCCGTTCCAGCCGAGGAGCAGCCCGAACACTTGCTCGGGCGTGAATCTCCATGTCCCGACCCTGAGGGTGAGGGCGCGCTGTTTGATCTCAAGGCCGAACGTGGAATTGAACTGCTGGAAGACGAACGACGATAGGATCGTTGCCCAGAAAAGCCCCCAGAAATTCCGGTCGTGTTTAATGTGCTGCCATGCTTGTGACCACGATGCTTCCTCCACGCCGACCTTGTGCCCGCGCGGGAGGAAGCGCCATGCGATGATGCCGAAGAGCGCAGTGGTCAGGGCATCACCGGCGAACAGCGCGAATGTGGAAATGGTGATGAGAAAGCCCGCCGCGGAGGCACCGCAGGCGAAGCCGGCATTGATGGCAAGGCGCTGTCCCGCGTATGCCCGCAGCCGCATTTCCTGAGGGACGATGTCTGCGAGCAGAGCGTTGCTGGCGGGCATGTAAAAGCCAGACGCGAACCCGGCGAGGAGCATCATCCCGGTGATGGCCCAAAGCTCGTGCATGTAGAACATCGCGAAAATAGCGGCGGCATTCCCGAGTGTGCCAACGACGATGATGCGGCGGCGGCCAATCCGATCGGACCAGTATCCGCCGAGTACGGAGGAGAGGAGTTGCCCGAGGCCGTTTGCCGAAAGCACCCATGCGACGGACGAAGGCGGATGGCCGCGACCGGTGAGGAAAAGCGTGAGAAACGGCATCACGAACGTGCCGAAGCGATTCACGAACCATCCGGCGATGAGAATCCAGTACGCGCGCGGAAGCGTGCGTAGTTCGGCAAAGAGCGATGGCCGGGTCGGATCCGTAAGCGTCTGTCCCTAAAAAGCAAAAACCCCGCTCCGTGTGGAGCGGGGTTTTTGCGGATAAAACCTTGTTGCAGCGTCTAGCTCGCCGAAGCGGGTGCTGCGTCCACATTCACGCGACGTCCGCCACGGTCGAAACGAACCGTGCCGTCCACCATTGCAAAAATCGTGTAGTCGCGACCGAGACCGACGCCACGACCGGGATGAAACTTGGTGCCGCGCTGGCGGATGATGATGCCGCCTGCGTTGATGAGCTGGCTGCCGAAAACTTTAACGCCGAGACGCTTCGATACGCTGTCGCGACCGTTCTTGACGCTTCCTTGTCCTTTTTTATGTGCCATAAAGCCTGTGTATTCTTCTGTGTTGGTTGAAAAATTAAGCCGAGATACCAGTGATCTTCACTTTTGTGAGTTTCTGGCGATGACCGACGGTGCGGTGGTAGCCTTTGCGGCGGCGATACTTGTAGGCGATGACTTTGTCTCCCTTCAGGTGGTCCACGATTTCGGCCGAGACGGTTGCGCCGGTGTTTCCGACTTTGATGGATTCGCCGCTACCGACTGCGAGAACGTCTTTGAATTCCACGATGGAACCCTTTTCGCCGACGAGTTTTTCGATCGTGAGGACTTCTCCGGTTCCGGCGCGGTATTGTTTACCGCCTGTTTTGAAAATTGCGTATGACATAGTGTTTGAAAAAGGGGCGCGGAACCTGCCACACGAGATTGGTGGCTGGCAAGGGCGAATTTGCCCCGAGCGCAGTTTTTTTGTTTTGGCGGGTTATCGGGCTGCCCGTTCGGTGCGCCCTGCTCCATCCACTGGACCTCCACGACCGCTCGGTTCCACATCTCCTCCGTGGTAGTATTTCTGCGCATCGGCACGACGATAATACGTATCGCTGTCGAAGTTGTTGATGTTTTGCTCGCGCCAGCGTGGTGAACGCATCGGAACGCCCGGCTGGCGGGCGGTCTCGACATGGGCGAGATTGCGGATGCTCACGTTTGGCGGAAGTCCTTCGCGGTCCGGGTTATAATAAGAAGCGTTCGGGCCAAGGTAGGAGCGGCTGCCGGAGTTGCGGCGTTCTTCTGCGTAACGGTATGAGACGGTCGCGTCCTTCGTGTAATAGTGCTGGGTGGGTTTGAAGTGGACGTTGCCTCCGCGGCCTCCGCTCATGCTTCCGCTGTAGCCGCCGCGGTTTGCGTCATTCTCTCCTCCGCGGTTGTTCGGAATCATGGTTCCGCGCGGAACGATTCGGTAAAGATTGCCGGATTTGCTGGTTTCCAGAGGAACGATATCGTCTCCTGCGTTTGCAAATGCAGGCAGCAAGACTGCGGCGGATAGTGCGAGAATGAGTGTCTTCATAAGTTGGGCAATGTTCGGGACTTTTCGGATTAAAGCGCGAATTCCGTGAGAGTCCATCGTTTTTTCCGCGAATTTACTCTGTCGGTTTGCCTCTAAGAAGTGATACTGAGCCCGCTTTGCACGTCGTGTCTGCGCTTCGTTCCATCCTGCTTCCGTTTCTCGCCGTTTCTGCTGCCGCGGACGACGCCGATGGATTGGCATTTTTCGAGAAGAGCGTGAGGCCGTTGCTCGACGAACACTGCCTCGAATGCCACAGCGCGGAGCACAAAGTCAAAGGCGGGCTGCGGCTTGATAGTCGCCAGGGTTGGGAGCAGGGCGGCGATAGCGGTGCCGCTCTGGTTCCCGGCAAGCCGGACGAAAGCCTGCTGATCAAAGCCGTGCGCTACGCGGATAAGGATTTGCGTATGCCGGAAAAACGGAAGCTTCCGGCGGCTGCAATCGCGGTCCTGGAGAAGTGGGTGGAAATGGGTGCGCCTGACCCGCGAACCAGCGCCGGTGCCGAAAAGAAGAAGCAGGTCGGGATGACCTTGGAGGATGGGAAGAAATTCTGGTCTTACGTCGCACCGAAAAAGCACGCGCCGCCCACGGTGAAAGACACGGCGTGGCCGCGTGGCGACATCGACCGATTTACCCTCGCACAAATGGAGGCGAAGTCGCTTCAGCCTGCCGCCGACGCTTCGTCTGCGGCGCTAGTGCGGCGGCTTTATTTCACGCTCACCGGCATCCCGCCAGCGCCGGAGCAGGTCGCGGGATTTACTCCGGCGTCGCTTGAAAAACTCACGGACGAACTCCTCGCGTCGCCGCAGTTTGGCGAACATTTTGGAAGGCATTGGCTGGACGTTGCGCGCTTTGCAGAATCGAGCGGCGGCGGGCGCACGCTGCTTTTCAAAGACGCGTGGAGGTATCGCGATTTCGTCATCGATTCGTTCAATCGCGACGTTCCTTTCGACCAGTTTTTGCGCGAGCAAATCGCGGGCGACCTTCTGCCTGCGACCTCGCCGGATGAGCGGACGCGGCTGCTCTCAGCGACGGGCTTTTTGGTGCTCGGCCCGACGAACTACGAGGAACAAGACAAGCAGCAGTTGCGGTTCGACGTGATCGACGAGCAGCTCGACACTATCGGCAAGGGAATCCTTGGTCAGACGCTCGGCTGCGCCCGCTGCCACGATCACAAATTCGACCCCATTCCCCAGCGCGATTACTACGCGATGGCGGGGATTCTCGCTTCGACTCGGACGCTCGCGAACTACACCGACAATGTCGCACGTTGGATCGATGAACCACTTCCGCTCGCTGCCGGGCTGGAGGAAAAAGTGCGCGCGCACGATGCGGCGGTCGCGGCTTTGAAAAAGAAGATCGCAGCCTCGAAAACCGCCGCAACTATCGAGCCCGGCAAGCCCGTCGCGGTCGCAGATATTCCGGGAATCGTGGTGGACGATAGCGACGCAAAAGCCATCGGCGATTGGACGCGCTCGCAGCACTCGAAGAGCTACATCGGCGACGGATATTTGCACGATGGCGACGCCGACAAAGGCGCGAAAACGCTTACGTTCACGCCGAAGTTTCCGGCGAGCGGGCGGTACGAAGTCCGCCTTGCATATCCGGCATACCCAAATCGTGCTCCCCGCGTGCCTGTGCATATTTTTCACGCAAACGGCGAGGAGACGGTGTTCGTCGATCAGACGCAGACGCCGCCCATCGGCGGGCGCTTCGTATCGCTCGGGACGTTCCGTTTTGAAAAAGACGGAGCCGGCTTCGTGCTCGTGTCAAACGAAGGCACTAAGGGCCATGTCGGCGCAGATGCCGTGCAGTTTCTCCCCGAGGCGGAGGCCGATAGAGCGGTGACTTCCGACAAGGCGGCACCCTCCGACGACACACTGAAGGCAATGGAGGCCGAGTTGAAAAAGCTCACCGCATCCGGTCCGAGACGTCCCGTCGCTATGGCCGTGCGCGACGACGAGCAGCCCGCCGATACGCACATCCGCATTCGTGGTCTCGTCGCGCAAAAAGCCGCGCTCGTCCCACGGGGATTTCTACGCGTGGCCGGCGACGCACAGCCCTCCGTTCCTGCAAATGCGAGCGGACGACGCGAACTCGCCGACTGGCTCGCCTCGCCGGATAATCCGCTCACGGCCCGCGTCTATGTGAACCGCGTCTGGCACTGGCTTTTCGGCACGGGCATCGTGCGGTCGATGGACAACTTCGGCACCACCGGCGACGCGCCGACGCACCCCGAGCTGCTCGATTTTCTCGCCACGAATTTTGTCGCGGAAGACTGGAGCACAAAGAAGCTCGTGCGGGAAATCATCCTCTCCCGCACATGGCAGCTCGCCAGCGCCAGCCCGTCATCCGCCGACCCCGACAACCGCCTCTTCGCGCACTACCCGCGCCGCCGCCTCGATGCCGAGCAACTCCGCGACGCCATCCTCGCGACGAGCGGCGAACTGCGGCTCGACGTGCTCGGCCCAAATATCAACGGCGCAGGCGAGATCGATGCAAACGACACCAGCGCACAAAACATCGAATACAAATACGAGTTCACCGACACGCGCCGCAGCGTTTACACGCCCGCCTTTCGCAACAAACGGCTCGAATTATTTGAGGTGTTCGACTTCGGCGACATCAACGCCACCATGGGCAAACGCGCCACCAGCAACGTCGCCCCACAAGCCCTGTATCTGCTCAACCACCCATTCGTCGTCGCGCAATCGCGCATCGCCGCCGAGCGCGCGCTGGCCTGCAGCGCGACCGACGAAGAACGCATCACCCGCGCATACCTCGCCACCCTTGGCCGCCCGCCGTCGGAAAAAGAGCGCGCCGTCTCCACGGCGCACGTCGCCGCCCCCACGCGGCGCACCGAAGCTTGGTCGCAGCTTTACCAGTCGCTGCTTGGGAGCATGGATTTTCGTTACTTGGAGTAGCTAAGACGCTATCGAGATCGTGAAATTTGAGTACCGGTGCTTGCACGGCGAGAACGATGGGAACTAGAATTGCATCATGTTTTATCTGCGAGACTTCAAGAACTTCGCACAAGCGGAGTTGGATGTGAGCCTTCCTGTGACGCTCCTGATCGGTCCGAACGGTTCGGGTAAGAGTAACATCATCGAAGCCGTCGAGTTGCTCGCATTTCTAGCGGAAGGCGGAGCACTTCATGAGATTACGGATATCGGCCGTGGAGGAAGGTTGGAGATCCGCGGTGGACTCGAAGCCTGTGCGAGGCGTGGGACGGAACAGTTTACCTTGGGATTTAGGGGCGGACCGGCCCCGGAATACGACTATGAAATCACCATTCGCTGCGGAGCGGAGCCTGCCGTGATTGCGGAAAAACTCACCCGCTCGGATCGTAGAGTTCCTGTCTT
>JAYSTZ010000619.1:0-2959 GCA_043719365.1 Verrucomicrobiaceae bacterium
ATCGCCAAGTTCATCGCGAACCCCGTTTGGAAACGGCTCTATTACGGCCACATGCTCGACATCCTGAACCGGTCGTTCAACACGGCGACGATGACGACATGGGCGACGCATTACTCGCGCTTCGCGGATAACATGGTCCCGAGTGTCAGCGCCTATCTCACACCTCGCGCCGCGTATGCGATGAACGTCATTAATGGCACAGGCGGCCAGGCTGCGCCCATCCCGCCCGTGGCTTTCACACGTACGAGCGCGAGCCCGGTTTCCGTAAGTACGCCATTTACCACAGTGACCGGCGATGGATGGATCAACGTCGCAGAAATCCGGCTCCAAGGCAGCCTTGAACCTTTGGCAGTGACGTGGACCGACGACAACTCGTGGTCGATTCCGCTTCCAGTCAGTGCCGGGACGAATACCTACACGCTCATCGCTTACAGCCCCACTGGCGCAAACCTCGGCTCCACGACCGTCACCGTTACGGGAACCGGCGGCGTCTTTCCGGCCACGACGGGCAATCTCGTCGTATCGGAGTTGAACTTCAATCCACCCGGCTCGGCGGACACGACGGAGTTTATCGAACTGCTCAACATCACCGGGGCGACTGTCGATTTATCAAACTGCCATTTCGACGAAGAACTCGGTCAGGGAATCGCATACATTTTTGGCTCGCTGCAAATAGCACCCGGCGGACGGATTGTCGTCGCCCGCGACCGCACCGCATTCCTCGCCATGTATCCTGGAGCAAGCGGACAACTCGCCGCCGGACAATTCGACCCAAGTTCGCTCGACAATGGCGGCGAACGCATCGTGCTCTACAGCGCAGCCGGCCTGCCGATTTTAGACTTCACGTACAGCGACAACCTGAACCCGACCGACGGCGGCGGGCGTTCGCTCGTCCGCGTCGTCAGCAGCACGAGCCCAAATCCAAATGATTACACCTGGCGTGCGAGCACCGTCGATGGAGGGAACCCCGGAACCAGCGACGCGCTCGCATTTTCCGGTAGCGCGAACGCAGACGCAGATGCCGACGGAATTCCCGCTTTACTCGAATACGTACTCGGCACGAGCGACGGCTTGAGCAACCCACTCCCGCTCACCGTCACCCGCGACATCTCCGGAGCACTCATCGCCGTCTTCACGCGCCGTGCGAACGCCGACGACGCTGACCTGAGCATCGAAGCCGTGACCGATCTCACGGCAGTCTGGACACCCGCCACCGCAAATAAAACTGACGACACAGTAGTCGGGACCCTCCGCACCGAGACATGGCAAATCACGCCGCCGGTCGCCGCGGCGACATTCTTCATCCGGTTAAAGGCAACGCTGCGGTGATGTAGTGGTTCACGGGTCTTGGTCATGATTCGGATCCCGCGGTCCGGATGTTTCACCGAGTTTACGCTGGAAATTTCCGAATTGGCACCATGAGCGGAAAGCGATGGTTTCTGGAACTGTGCGAGAATAATTCATACTCGTGATTTACAACGCTCTGCTTGATTGGTAGTTCACGCCCGATTCGTCGAATCACTCGCGATGGATCAGCACTTTTCGATCAACTAAACAATGAGGGGTTACAACAGGCAGGCACTGAGCGCTGAGGCGGTCGGTCACGGCAGCGAAACATACCGGCGGGAAATAAAACGAAGCTCAGTTCTTCCCATCATGCCCCCTCCACGTCACAAAAGTCGCATACCGCAATTTTAACAAACTCAACCAACAAGACCAAAACCATCTATGAGCACTAACCAACGATTCCGCGCCGGCGTACTTTTCGGAGAAGAAGTGAAGGAACTTCTCGACTACGCAAAATCCAGCGGCTTTGCGCTTCCGGCGATCAATTGCATCGGGACCAACTCCATCAACGCCACACTCGCAGCGGCGCGCGATCTGAACTCGCCGACGATGATTCAGTTTTCCAATGGCGGTGCGCAGTTCTTCATTGGCAAGTCGGTGAAAGGTGAGAATCAGCTCGGTCCGATTCTGGGCGGGATCGCTGGCGCGCACTACGTGGATGCTGCTGCGAAGGCTTACGGAGTGCCAGTCGTTTTGAACACCGACCACTGCGCGAAGAAGTTGCTTCCGTGGGTGGATGGCCTGCTCATCGCGAGCGAGGAGCAATTCGCGAAAACCGGCAAGCCGCTCTACAGCTCGCACATGCTCGACCTTTCGGAAGAACCGCTGCACGAGAATCTCGATATCTGCGCCAAGTATCTCGCCCGCATGGCGAAGATGGGCATGACGCTTGAAATCGAACTCGGCGTAACCGGCGGCGAGGAAGACGGCGTGGACAATTCCGGCGTCGAAGAATCGAGTCTCTACACGAAGCCCGAAGAAGTGGCAGAAGCCTACTCGGTGCTCTCGAAGGTCAGCCCGAACTTCACGATCGCGGCGGCATTTGGAAACGTCCACGGCGTTTACAAGCCCGGCAACGTGAAGCTGAAGCCGACGATTCTCAGGGACTCGCAGGAATACATCCAGAAGACGCTGGGCACCGGGCCGATGCCGGTGAACTTTGTCTTCCACGGTGGTTCGGGTTCGACCCGCGAAGAAATTCGCGAGGCGATCAGCTACGGCGCGATCAAGATGAACCTCGACACCGATGTGCAATGGGCATTCTGGGATGGCGTGCGCGGCTACGAGGCGAAGAATCGCGACTATCTCCAGGGCCAGATCGGAAACCCGAAAGGCCCTGACGCACCGAACAAGAAGCAGTATGATCCGCGCGTCTGGCTCGGTGCTGCGGAAGACTCCGCAACGAAGCGCCTACTCACGTCGTTCGAGGATCTGAATTGCGTAGGCCGCAACGGGTGACGAGTTCCTCCAGAACCGGGCAGGGCCCGCGTATTTTCGTCGGAGCAAACTCAACACAAAACACATGTCAGAATCTGCCAGTTTCAAGTCCAGCATGGACACGTCGGTGACAGGGCTAAAGTCGCTGATCCAAAGCCATCTCAAATTCAGCCTG
>JAYSTZ010000620.1:0-2959 GCA_043719365.1 Verrucomicrobiaceae bacterium
CCATCCTTTCGCACAACGATCACGTCACACGTTCCGCCAGCGTAGAAAACAAGCGAACCGTCCCACTCCTTCACAAGCCCCCACGCACTGTCCTCGTCCGCGTTCCACATGATGCGCAAATCCGACGGCGGGCAGAAGTGACTTCCCGGCGGGAGACCCCAGTCTGTAACGCCACTAAAATACGGCAGGAACTCTTTGAGGCCGGGAATTGCGTCGAGTGGGAAATCGAGCTGGGGCAGTGGATCGCCGGGCATTGCGGCAATGATTGACACCTTCTCTTCTTCCGAAGCTGAAAAGGTGAGCCAGTATTCCCGCTCACCAGCTTCGGAGAGCACTAACTTCGGAAGGCTGAGGATGTATTTCGCCAGACTCTTGTTCGAGGGATGAGTCATTACCGACCACGTTTTCTTCAGGTCCGCCCGGCACTCCGCCTCCGACATCGCTGCAAGCGCGGCGAGAGGATGTCCTTTGTCGGCGAGGTCCCGGGCGAGGTTTTTCGGCACCGGAAGTTTGTATTCGGAAGATTTGCTCATGGTCCCATTTTGGTTAGCGCGCGTGAAGCTACTTTGAGGCTCTCTCATCGTCGTTTCGTGTGGCGATTCTCGATATTCACCAGGAGGTCGGCAATAATCTTCTTGTCCCGCGGTTGAAGATCGTAGCCAATTAGTGCCCCATCCCTACGACACAACGCACGCACCTTGCTGACCTTCTTTGATTTCCCATCATAAGCTTGATAGAGGAAAGAATAATCGAGCCCGCCGTGATAGCCATCTGCGACAGGCATTTCGCGGGAACGGCCAAGGACAGCAAAGAAAAGAACTTTCTCCTGTTCGCTTAGTTTCCAAGGCTCGTCCTTTACCAGGAAAACATCTTCTTTCGCCAGAAAGCGGTGTTGTTCCGCAGGCTCGGCTGCGGATCGGAATGGGAGGAGAAGTGCGCAGGCGAGGAAGGTGAGAAGGAGTGTTGTTTTCATGGTTGCGAAAGGACGACGATGCTCGGGTGAAAGAGAGCGCGGGTGAGCTGGGACGAAAGCCTCAAAAGTGTGTGGTTTGTTGGCATGACCGAATCCTAGGAAGAACGCGGTGTCTCTGAAGTCGGGGAGGTCGGCAAGCAGTTTATTTCTACGATCGACAAGTGGGACGACGATGCCTGAAATCAGCCCACTTGAAGCGGTCGGTTGAATTCCGTGCGGCACGTCGCTGGGTCGGGATTTTCGGCGGGGTTTGTGAGGTCGCACTCGGAGGGGTCTGGGAAAAGCCCGGAAGTTGGGTTGTCTACACAAATGGCGAATGACGAATCAACGGAGTTCCAGACGGACTTTGCCGGGATGATGACGCAGTATGGGTATGATGCGCTGAACCGGCTGTCCGACCTGACCGGGAAAACTCCTTTCGACTAATCACTTCGCACACGTCCCGATTCGCTGCTCTCAAAGCAGGGGCGTTTGCAGTGGTTTCACGCCGGACAAGGCGTTAGTTTCGGCCATGTCGCTTTCCATCCTCGACAGCGGGGCCCGCGGGCCGTATTCGCACGCGCTTTCTTATGAGCAACGCAGGCCATTCACGCATCGTCATTCTGGATTTCGGCAGTCAATACACGCAAGTCATCGCGCGCCGGATTCGCGAGTGCAATGTGTACTCGATCATCCTTCCATACAACGCATCCGCGAAGGAAATCGCATCGCATGAGCCCAAGGGAATCATCCTCAGCGGTGGCCCGGCGTCGGTTTACGCGAAGAAGGCACCGCATCCGAACAAGGCCGTCTTCACCATGGGATTGCCGGTGCTTGGTATCTGCTACGGCGTGCAGCTCATGGCTCATTTCCTCGGGGGAAAAGTGGAGAATAGCGAGCGGCGCGAATACGGCGCTGCGAAGCTCAAAGTAGCGCAGGATTGCCCGCTCTTTGCGGGACTTGGGGCGACGATGGACATTTGGAATTCGCACGGAGATAAAGTGACGAAGCTCCCGAAAGGATTCAAAGCGGTGGCGCATACGGAGAACGCGCCTTATGCGGCTATCGAGGACAGGAAGCGTGGTTTTTACGGCCTGCAATTTCACCCCGAAGTCGTACACACGCCGCGCGGGAAGGAACTGCTGCAAAACTTCGTGCATGTGATTTGCAAAGCGCCTGCGGATTGGACGATGGGATCGTTCATCGACGAAACGTGCGAGCGCATCCGCAAGCAGGTCGGCGACGACCACGTTCTCCTCGGGCTCTCGGGCGGCGTGGACAGCAGCGTGGCGGCGGCTCTTTTGCACAAGGCGATTGGCGACCAGTTGACGTGCGTATTTGTGAACAACGGACTCCTGCGGGCCAATGAAGCGGAAGCCGTGCAGAAGCTCTTCGGCGACAATTTTAAAATCCGGCTGAAGTATGTGGATGCGACGAAGCGCTTCCTGACAAAGCTCAAAGGGGTGACCGACCCGGAGAAAAAACGGAAGATTATCGGGAACGAATTCGTGTATGTTTTCCAGGATGCGACAAAGTCGCTGGCTCGCGGCAAGACCTCGAAATTCAAGTGGCTCGCGCAGGGCACGCTTTATCCGGATGTCATCGAAAGTGTGGCAATCGGAGGCAATCCTGCGGCGTTGATTAAGAGTCATCACAATGTCGGCGGACTGCCGAAGAACATGAATTTCAAACTGCTCGAACCTCTCCGCGAGCTCTTCAAGGACGAAGTGCGACTGGTCGGTGCCAAGCTTGGGCTCCCGAAGGAAGTCGTGCAGCGGCAGCCATTCCCCGGACCGGGGCTGGCCGTGCGCATTTTGGGAGACATCACGAAGGAACGCATCCGCATTCTTCAGGAGGCGGACACGATCGTTGTCTCCGAGATGAAATCGTCAGGTTGGTATTACAAAGTATGGCAGAGCTTCGCCGTCTTGCTGCCCGTGCGAAGCGTCGGCGTAATGGGCGACGAACGCACTTACGAGAACTGCTGTGCGCTGCGCATCGTGGAAA
>JAYSTZ010000063.1:0-4729 GCA_043719365.1 Verrucomicrobiaceae bacterium
CACGGCACCGCCGCACACGGTTTTTCGCCTGCGGATGCGTCGAATGGCGTCTCTGCACCGCGATTTGTTGCTCCGCGTTTACTTTGATGACCTGCCGGACATGCAACCCGTGATTAGTGCGTGGACGGAAACCGGGCGTGAACGCTTTCATGGCCAGGTGCTCGGGACGGGCATCGGCCTTCCCAGTCAGGATTCCGTCGTGATTCCGGTTGAAGACACCGACTATATCGACATCGAAGTCCCGGGAGATGGCACGAACGTTCGCGGCGCTTTCCTCAGTTCGCTGCGGACGGCGGAAGTGAAACAGTCTTTCGACTTCGGCTCGCCTTCGCTGCTCAACGACCCGTTTGGTAATCATCCCGGCGCCAAACCGCTATCCGACGACACCCGGATTTATGGCCGCACCCGTGCGACAATCGACGAAGAAATTGTCCGGCTCGATCCTCGTGGCGACACAGCCGCAGAGTGGACGCTGGAGCTTGCGGCGCAACCCCTGGCATCGATCGTTTCGTTTGATATACTCAATGCAGACCTCACCGCCCCGCCGCTCGTTTCCGTGAACGGTGGAAAACCCGTCGCCGCAAGCGTGCAATGGCCCGATCTCGCCGACCCCGGTTTTCGCGGCGAATCGCGTTCGCTGGAGCCCGGAATGCGCTTTCAGTACACTGGCTGGCTGCGTGCGCAGGTGGCTGTGCCGGGCTTTCAAATGCAGGCGGGATTGAACATCTTCTCGATCACATTGTCGGATGAAAGTGGCTCCATTGCAGTCCGGAACGTGGAGTTGCAACTGAAACAAAACTGGAAACACTTCGATTACATTCTCACTCCCGTAAAACCATGAAACCAATCACCACACTCCGCCGCAACGCCATCGCAGCGTTCACCCTTCTCGAAATCATGCTCGTCGTCATGATCATCGCACTTCTCGCAGGCTCCGCGATTTATCTCATGCGCGGCAGCGTCGATAAAGCGAAGACAGTCCGTGTCATGGCCGACGTCCAAAACATCCTCACCCAAGTTCAGCTTTACGAGACGTTGAATGGTGGTCGCCTCCCAACAAACGAGGAAGGCCTGGGTGCGCTCGTTAAGCCAAAGAGAGGCCGACCACTGATGGATAATATTCCGACTGATCCGTGGGGCGAGGAATATCGTCTTCGCAACCCTGGAACGAAAAGCAAACTTGGCTACGACGTATTCTCCTCTGGTCCGGACCGCAAAATCGGCACGGAAGACGATCTCGGCAACTGGGAGTAGTCTGAGCGCATAGCGATTCGCAGCTCTCTCTCGGAAACAGCCGCGCATCCCCCCGGACGCTTCGGATATGTTCGCGTTTGAGTTCCGCGCGGAATATTTATTTCCCTGAAATGGAAAATCCCGCTTGCTCCTATTTTGTCGCGCCCCGTAGCATTCGGATCTCAGCAACCAACAATCAACCACACCTCACACCTTGGACTTAAAAGATATTAAAGAGCTCGTCGCTCTCATGAGGAGAAACGACCTGTCGGTTTTCAAATTCGAGCAAGAAGGCTTCAAAATCACCCTGAAGCGTGGCTCGGAACCAGTCATCACCACGACCGCCGTCGCCGCACCTGCGTCATACCAGCCCGTGGCCGCGCCTGTAGCAGCGATCGCAGCGCCCGCCGCCGCTCCGGCGGTTGCTACTGAGAAGCTCAAGGAAATCACCTCGCCGATGGTCGGGACATTCTACGCCTCACCGGCACCGGATGCGCAGCCATTCGTGAAGGTTGGCTCCGAAGTCGCCTCGGATACGGTCGTTTGCATCATTGAGGCGATGAAAGTGATGAACGAAATCAAAGCCGAACTCGCCGGAACCATCGTCGAAGTAGTCGCAGAAATCGGGAAGCCTGTGCAGTACGGACAGGTTCTCTTCCGCGTTCGCGCGAAATAACTGCTGTAATGTTCAACAAAGTCCTTATCGCCAACCGTGGCGAAATCGCGCTCCGCGTCATCCGGGCCTGCAAGGAACTCGGCATCAAGACCCTCGCTGTTTATTCCGAGCCGGATGTGGACAGCCTCCACGTTCAACTCGCGGATGAGGCGATTTGTATCGGTCCAGGGCCCAGCAACCAGAGCTACCTGAAGATCGACCGCATTATCTCCGCCGCCGAGGTGGGGGATTGCGACGCGATTCATCCCGGCTACGGATTCCTGAGCGAGAACGCGCATTTCGCCGACGTCTGCGCGAGCTGCAACATCAAGTTCATCGGACCACCATCGTCTGCCATTCGCAGCATGGGCGACAAGAACACCGCCCGCGCAACCGCCAAGCGTGCGGGAATGCCCGTCACTCCGGGAAGCGACGGTATCGTGGAGAACGAAAAGGACGCCCTCGTGATTGCCCGCAAGATCGGCTATCCCGTGATGATCAAAGCCACGGCCGGTGGCGGCGGACGCGGGATGCGCCCGGCGCACAACGATGGATCGCTCGTCGCGGGATTCCGCGCTGCGAGCACCGAGGCGGAGAAGGCTTTCGGCAACGGCAGCGTGTATATCGAGAAGCTCATCGAAAACCCGCACCACATCGAGTTTCAGATCATGGCCGATATGCACGGTAACGTCGTGCACCTCGGCGAGCGCGATTGCTCGATGCAGCGCCGCAACCAAAAGATCATCGAAGAGACGGCGTCACCAATCATGACTGCGGAAATCCGCAAGCGCATGGGCGACGATTGCGTGCGGCTCGCGAAGGAAGTCGGCTACGTCGGCGCAGGCACTATCGAGTGCCTGATGAACGACAGCGGCGATTATTACTTCATGGAGATGAACACCCGCATTCAGGTGGAGCATTGCATCACCGAGGAAGCGTATGGCGTCGATCTCGTGAAGGAGCAGATCAAAGTCGCATTCGGCGAGAAGCTCTCGCATTGGATGCACAACGCGACCCCGAAGTACCACGCTATCGAGTGCCGCGTAAACGCTGAGGATCCGTTCAACAATTTCCAGCCATCACCCGGCAAGATTGACCTGTACTACGCTCCCGGTGGACGCGGCGTTCGGATCGACAGCCACGCCTACACCGGCTACGTCGTCCCGCCGTATTACGACTCGATGATCGCGAAAGTCATCGCCGTCGGCACCACGCGGGAAAACGCGATCTTCCGTATGCGCCGTGCGCTCGGCGAATACATCATTCGGGGAGTAAAAACGACCATCCCATTCCAGCAACGCATCATGCACGACCCGGATTTCGTCCGCGGAAAATACCACACTGGTTTCGTCGCGAAGATGCTGGAAGCCGGGAGCGAGTATAAGAAGTAGAGCGCCGTTTCGGGCTCATGGGCTGTGACTTGTCGCAGGCCTGACTCTCTCCGGCGCGAGAGCATCGTTCTGGAACGAGGGTTTTCAGTCGTCATTTTTCGCGCGGGAACTGACCACTCCTGAGTAAAACGTTGCAAAGTCAAGACGTGCCGCGTCTTACGAATCCCCTCACTTTTTCGGGGTCTCGCAGCTTTTTCTGCCAAACATTTTTCTGCCAAAATGGAGTCGCTCATTTTGGCAAAAAAATGGTGGGCAAAAAAAGGGCGCAAAAAGATGGCGATATTTCCCGCGTGTTATTCCGTGCTCCTTCCGCCCGTGGTCTTTTGCTAACCACTAACTACTTTAGGATTCCTGTAAGTTGAGTGTGAAAACCGTTTGAGGCCTACACGTTGCCGGTGCAAACGAGTTCGACGACCACTTCCACTTCCGCAGTTTGCGGGAACATGTCGAGGGGCGTGACGCTTTTGATCTGGTAAGTCGGGACAAGTGCGGCGAGGTCGCGTGCGAGCGTGGCGGGGTTGCACGAGACGTAAATGATGCTCGCTGGCGACGAGGCGAGAATGTGTTCAACAACGGTCGAGTCGAGTCCAGTCGCGGGCGGGTCGAGCAGCAGGGTGGTCGTCGCGGGAGTGGCTGGCGCGAGAACGGTGGAGAGGTGCTCGGCGACATCTCCGGCGATAAAGCGTTCGTTTGGCGCTGCTGTGCGGGTGGCGTTTTCCACGGCGAAGACGCTCTGTTCGATTCCGACGACGCTCTTAAATTTTGGTGCGAGCCGGTGGGCAAAAAAGCCGCCGCCGCAGTAGGCATCGACGAGCAAGTCGTGGTTCGCGGGCACCAGGCTCTCCACCAGTGCAAGCATCATCGCAGCGACTTCGTCGTTGGTCTGCTCGAAGAACCGGCCGCGTTCTGCGGTAGCGACGAGTGTGTAGTCGCCATCCTTGGGGCCGGCGCGGCGGAGATCGTGAAGGGTTTCGTTGACGCCGGGTTTGGCGATTTCGCAGCGGCTGATGGGGACGAGTTCATGCGATGCGTGGGCGAAGAACCCGACCTGACGCTGCTCGACGTGGACGCGAATACGGTTCCGGTAGGCGTAAGGATCCGGCGCGGGAACGATCGGGCGAATGGGCACTTCTTCAAGGCGTCCGACTCGGCGGAGCGTCTGCTCGACCTGCCGATGCTTGAGGATGAGCTGTGCGGGATACGCAATATGCTGGTACGCGCAGCCACCACAGTGACCGAAGTAAGTACACTTTGGCTCAACGCGATCCGGCGAAGGTGTGATGATTTCGAGGGCGTCGGCCTCGGCGAACTTCTTCTTTTCGTTGGTGACGCGCACGAGAGCGACATCGCCGGGAGCGGTGAACGGGATGAAAAAGACTTTGCCCTCGTGGCGGGCGACGCCTTTGCCGCCAGAGGCGACGTCGGAGATGGTGACGGTGGCTGTTTTTTT
>JAYSTZ010000621.1:0-6929 GCA_043719365.1 Verrucomicrobiaceae bacterium
CGGCTCAAGAAATCCGGCGCGTTTTCGCGGGTGAAATGGGCGGAGCAGCGCACGCTTGCGGGGGATCTGCTGACGCGCATCGGCGCGGAGATTTCGCCGGATGCGGAAGTCCGCTCGCTCTCGATGCCCGAGCAGCAACTCGTCGAAATCGCCTGCGCGCTCGGCACCGGCGCGCGCATCGTCATCATGGACGAACCCACGGCTTCACTCACGCACGCGGAGCAACATCTTCTTTTTGCCGTCGTGAAAAGCCTGCGCGAGAGCGGCGTCGGCGTGATTTATATCTCGCACAGGATGGAGGAAATATTCGCCCTCGCAGATCGTGTGACGGTGCTGCGCGATGGAGAGAGCGTCGGCACGAAGGTAGTAGGACCGGCATCCTTGCCTGTCGTGGTCGGACGGGCTTCCAGCCTGTCCCCCAGCGAGGAGCAGACTGGAAGCCTACCCGACACCGACAGGCTGGAAGCCAGTCCTACTACACTCACTGAAGCCGAACTCATCCGCATGATGGTCGGGCGCGAAGTCACCCACATTTATCCTGCCGCCGAGGGCGCGCCCGGCGAAGTCGTCCTCTCATTAAAAAACATCGCCTCTCGCGCTGGCGGCGTCCACGGCGTGAGCCTCGACGTCCGCGCTGGCGAAATCGTCGGCATCGCCGGGCTCGTCGGCGCGGGTCGCACGGAACTCGCCCGCATCCTGTTCGGAATCACCCCTGCCGACTCCGGCGAAATCATGCTCAACGGCCACCGCATCAGCATCGGAAGTCCACGAGAAGCCATCGCGCACGGCATCGCCTACGTCCCCGAAGACCGCCGCCGCCACGGCGTCATCCTCGAAATGCCCATCGCGCACAACATGACGATGGGCATCCACCCGACGTTCTTCCCCGGTTCGCTCCTGCGCACTGGCGCGGAGAACGAACTTGCGCAGCAATTTATCCGCGACCTCGGCATCAAAGCCTACGGCCCCGAAGCGCCCGGCGGCTCACTCAGCGGCGGCAACCAGCAAAAAGTCAGCGTCGCCCGCTGGCTCGCGACAAAGCCAAAACTCCTCATCCTAGACGAGCCTACTCAAGGCGTGGATGTCGGCGCAAAATCCGAGATTCACAAAATTATCCGCGCCCTTGCACGAGACGGACTCGCCGTGCTCATGATCTCCAGCGACCTGCCCGAAGCGCTCGGAATGAGCGACCGCATCGCGATCATGCGCGGCGGCACCGTCGCAACAATTCTCCCCGGCGGCAGCGACGCGCACACCGTGATGGCCGCTGCGTTGGGGAAGGAAGCGGCGTAATTTGGTTCGCGTCTCGCCGATGATCACATTCGGGATTCCGCGATAACGCGGGAGGGATCGGTGCAATCGTTTAAGTCCACAACCACCACTGCGCCGTGCCGAGCAGCGTGAGGAAGCAGTCCATCTAGGACCGCACGGAGGAAGCCTCTTCCTTTCAAACGGGCAGAATGAAAGCATACTCCGGGGTCATTTCGCGCTCTCGCGCATCTTCACTGGCGAAGCTGCTAACGTGTCGAGAATCGCGACACCGTCATCGCCAATCCTGCCAAACGACAACACGCCCGTGGGGCACTGCTGCACGCACGCGGAGCAGCGGACGCATTGGGGATCTTCCATTGCTGCGCCTTTGTTGGCGAAGTTCATCACGTCGATCCCTTGATGGCAGACGGACGTACACACATTGCACGAGATGCATTTCTTTTTCTCGGCGAAAATCCGGAACCGACCGAACCGCGAGTAGATGTTCATCAACGCGGCCAACGGGCACGCAAATCTGCACCAAACGCGACCCGAGAGGTGAAAGTAAAACGCCACACCCACGATGCCTGACCACACAAGATCCACGAAATATTCGTAGTTCAAGAGAGGCAAGCCATTGCCGAGCGGCGCGCCTTTTTCGAGGAAATGGAAGATCGCACCTGCAGGTGACGCGGGGAAAATCCACGACACAATGCGGAAGAACATCAGCACGATTGCGAAAGCTAGAAATGCCTGGCCGACCATGTTCCAGCGCGTTGCCTTTGGGCCATGCGGCATCTTGTGTCGATGCTTGTCGCCAAGGGTTTCAGCAAGGGCGCCACACGAGCAAATCCAGCCGCAGTAAGCGCCTTTCCCATAGCGCCGGACGAGCCACGGGATAATGACGAACGTTTGGATCGTCCCGACAATGAGCCAGCCCCACATCGGTTTATCCGTGAACCAATTCGCGACGAGCAGCGGCCACGCGAGGATGAACCCGATGACCCGCCAATATGAGCGCTCCGCACCGAATACCAAGGCGGCGGCTCGCTCCGGTTCGGGCAGCTTCGCGATTTTCCAATCCGCGACTTCAAAAAACTGGTCCGCAAATCCACGCAGCGTCGCTCCTTCGGCGAAGAAACCGTTATGGCCCATCCACGGCAGAAGCAGCTCGGGAATCAGAAAAAGCGGGATGGCCGCGATGAGGACCAATGAAATGGTTTGCCGTGTAACATAAGGCGTCTTGCGGCGCTTTACTCGGCGGAAGCCGAAGATTGCGACGACGAGCACGTACGTCGCCGAGTACCAGAAGCTGCGATAGCTCGCGGCTTCCCGCAGAGTGTAGAGGAACGTCGTGGAATCGCTGCCCGCCGGAGCGTGGAGAACCGTCGTATTTACGTCGATTGGCGTGCCGACGAAGAATTCCTTCTTCCAATGATAAAGCCACACGAACAGCAGAAACGAGAGCGCGATTGTGATCCACCATTTCCGTCCCCGGTCACCGGCAACAGTGAGTCCGCTGCGACGGAAGAATTCGAGCGGTGCCTCGCGCCCGATCATCGCAAAAACGAAATCGTTCGGTATCCGCTGCTCTACGCCTTCAATCCGAAATGTGGCTGAGTCAGAGTCGATTCGGGCAGGCTCGGCGCGCAGGGCAATGCGGAGCGAACCCGCCGAGGAAGTTGGCTGTTTCACGGCGACCTCCATCGCTGGGTTCGTGACGAGTGCTTGCAGCTTCTCAACATTCTCCGGCTTGGGCCGATTCAGTTCCGCGCCGCGATATGCGAGCGTCACGCGGGCTCCGCAGGCAACGAGAGCGATAGCCGCCTCCGCCGCACTGTCTCCACCACCCACCACCAGAACACTCTTCCCCGCGAAGTCTTTCGGGTCGTGAAGCCGGTTCACCACTTTGTCCAGATCCTCGCCCGGCACGCCCATCTTGCGGAAATTGCCGCTGCGACCGATTGCAACAATCACTCTCCGGGCTCGCGTCGTCGTTTTGTCGCTGTGATGAAGGACTAACCCTCCACCCGATTTCTCCACGCGTTCAATGCGCGCTGGGGTCACTTCGATTCCTGCCTCCTTACGCTGACGCTCCATGGATTCGAGGAGCGCTTCTTTTACAGAATCGGTTGCAGAATACTGAATCCCGCCAGCGGGAATCATGTCGGTGGGATACGTGAAAATCGGTTTCCCTTTCGGGAAATTCGCCACCGTCGAAAACGTCTGCGTCGCCTCAAAGACGCAGTAGCTGAGTCCTGCCCGAGCGGCTTCCATCGCCGCCGAGATTCCCGATACTCCCGCACCGATAATCGCGACATCCAGCACATCCCCTCCCCGCTCCCCTGCAAAATCCGGCTCCGCCAAGATCGCCTGCACCGCACGCGCTCCGGTATCCGAGCTGAATTTTAGAAGCGGCACTCCGGACAAATCGCCCACGATTCTCACGCCTGGGATCTTCGTCGCGCCGTCGGTCCCGACCACAGGAAGTTTCTCTACGCTCCCGGCAGGCCAGCGTCCGTGGAGCCATTGATAGTATCGGGAAATCATGTTCATCAGTCGCGTGAGAGTCGGACGAGTGAACAATATTCCCCGAAATCCGTCACATCATCAATGGATCACACCGGAAAATTGTAGCCCGATCAAAACTGCGGCGAGGCCGATCCGATACCACCCGAACCCGGTGAACGTGTGCGAGCGGACGTAGCCGAGCAGCCACTTCACGGCGCATATCGACGAAACAGCAGCCACGATGCATGCGACGATAAGCGGTCCCCAAAGGACGGGCTCGGGATGTTTGACCTGATCGAGTATTTTGAGCGCGCCGGCCGCGAGCAGTGTAGGCACGCCGAGGAGAAAGGAAAACTCGGTTGCGGGCCCGCGCCCTAGGCCGAGCATCAGCGCAGCGATAATCGTGATCCCAGATCTCGATGTTCCCGGAAAAACAACGGCTCCGAGTTGCGCGGCACCGATTGCCAGCGCCATCGCCCAAGAAATATCGACCACGCTCTTGCGATCCCGCAGCCACATTTCAACGAAGATGAAAAGCAATCCACCCACTGCCAGCGCTGCGACGACAGGCATGACGGTTTCTGGTAATCGGAGCCCCGCCCTTTTCAAAATCAATCCACCCGCCGCAGTCACACAAAACGCGGCCAGGAGCTTCAGGAAATAGTCGCGGCACACCGGCTCGCGCCACCGACTCAGCGTGGCCAGGCGTTCGCGAAAGAGCGGCAGTGCTGCGAGGACGGCACCGGATTGGATGATTACGTTGAAGAATTCCCCGCTAAAAAAGGAAGTCTTCTCGATGTGCATCAAATGCTCGACGATCAGTAGATGCCCCGTGGATGACACGGGGATAAACTCCGTGATGCCCTCGATGAGTCCGAGGATAATTGCGATGAGCCAGTCCGACATCGAGCGTGCTCTTAAACCGCCCGCTCGCCGTGTTCTTCCGTGCGAATGCGAATCGCATCCTCGACATGGAATACGAAAATTTTTCCGTCTCCGATCTTTCCGGTCTTCGCGGTCGTAATGATGGTGCGGACCACTTCATCCACGCGGTCATCAGCGACGACGATTTCAAATTTTGCCTTCGGCAAAAAATCCACCGTGTATTCGCTTCCCCGGTAAATCTCGGTATGGCCCTTTTGGCGTCCAAACCCTTTGACTTCAGTAACAGTCATTCCTTCGATGCCGATAGCGGCTAGTGCGTCCTTAACATCCTCTTGTTTGAACGGTTTAATGATGGCCTCGATTTTCTTCATGTTACGGAGTGCTATTCGCTGCGGGCAGAATGGCAAGCGTGATGAAGTGTTTGACACCAAATCGCTGTTCTTTTTCTGGGATGTCAGGGCGGGGTTGCTTGCATCCTCAGCGCACAAAGGGCAGGTATGGGTGTTCCATGACTGTTGAAGCGACGGGCCAGACCCGCACATCCGAAATTGCACGCGAAGTCGCGCGCCGACGCACTTTTGCCATCATCTCGCACCCTGATGCAGGTAAAACGACGCTGACCGAGAAGTTCCTTCTTTACGGAGGCGCGGTGCAGCTTGCAGGAAGCGTGACGGCACGCAAGGACCAGCGCGCTACGACGAGCGACTGGATGGAGATGGAAAAGCAGCGCGGAATTTCGGTTTCGTCCACGGTCCTTCAGTTCGAATACAAGGATTGCGTCGTGAATCTCCTCGATACGCCCGGCCACAAAGACTTTTCGGAGGACACGTATCGCGTCCTCACGGCGGTAGATGCCGCAGTGATGGTGATCGACGCGGGCAAGGGCATCGAGCCGCAGACGCTCAAACTTTTTGAAGTGTGCCGCCGTCGAGGCGTGCCGATCTTCACCTTCATGAACAAGCTCGACCGGCCCTCGCGCGCACCGCTCGACTTGCTGGATGAACTGGAGCGGGTGCTCGGCCTCGCAGTTTATCCGCTAAACTGGCCGCTGGGAGATGGGCCGGATTTCAAAGGCGTTTACGACCGTGAAACCAAGCAGGTCTATCAGTTTCAGCGCCTAGCGGGCGGCGGTGCATATCGCGCGCCGGTCCATGTGCGAGGAATCGAGGACGAGGCCATCCGCGATGCGCTCCCGGAGAATGTGTATGCCCGCGTGCGGGACGATCTCGAACTGCTGGATAGCGCGGGCGCCGGCTTCGACATCGCAGACGTGCAGGCAGGCCGGCTCACTCCGGTTTTCTTCGGCAGCGCGATGAACAATTTCGGGGTCCAAATGCTGCTGGACCGGTTCCTCGAACTTGCACCGCCGCCTGTTGCACGAGACGGCGGAGTCCGCATCGTCGAGCCGACGGATACCGGCTTCTCGGGTTTTGTTTTCAAGATTCAGGCAAACATGAACCCGAAGCATCGGGACTATGTTGCGTTCATCCGAATCGTCTCCGGCGTATTCCGCCGCGACATGCAGGTCGTCCATACGCGCACTGGAAAAAAACTGCGCCTTTCGAACTCACAGCGCCTTTTCGCCCGCGACCGCGAGACTGTCGATGAGGCGTATCCCGGCGATATCGTCGGGCTCGTGGGAAACAACGATTTCCTGATCGGAGACACACTTTCCGAAGAGCCGGACCTCGCTTTTAGTGAGATGCCGCGTTTTGCGCCGGAGAGCTTTGCCTTCCTGCATAATGATACGCCGGCCCACTTCAAACGCTTCCGCGACGGACTCACGCAACTCCTCAAAGAAGGCGTCGTGCAAACCTACGACCAGCCGGACGCGCTGGTTCGCGTTCCGCTCATCGGCGCGGTCGGGCCGCTGCAATTTGATGTTCTCCAATACCGTCTCGAATCCGAATACGGAGCGAAGAGCCGCCTCGAATCCACACCGTGGGGCCACATCCGGTGGGTCCGCGAAAAAGACAAGGCCGCAGCCGCAGCACGCAGCATCGAAAAGAAACCTGCCGCGCAAATCCCCACCGGGGCGACTTGGGCGCGAGATGTGTTCGGACAATGGGTGGTGCTCCTGCCCAGTGCGTGGACAGCGAAATACTTCGCCGACAACAACAGCGCGTTCGATGTGAGTCCCCTGCCCTTTTAGCCGCGTGAAGCTGCTTTTCATTTGCAGCCGCAACCGTCGTCGAAGCCTCACTGCGGAGAAGCTATTCGAGGGTGACCCACGCTATCAGGCACGCTCGGCGGGCACGCAACCGGAGTCGCGCATCGTTGTC
>JAYSTZ010000622.1:0-18274 GCA_043719365.1 Verrucomicrobiaceae bacterium
CAACCTACCGGATACCCCAGCAAAACGGGTCGCGCTCATCGAGAATGAGCGTCGCTTCCGCACACACATAAGCTGTCCCGGAAATTGTCGGGCGAATGATTCCTTTTGATTCATCAATCCACTCAAAGTGCGCGCTGAATTTGCTCCCGATGATGCTTTCCTGCGTCCACTCCTCGCCTGCATTCAGCTTCCCGTCCGCGGCGAGGCACGCGACCTTCGCACTTGTACCCGTGCCGCACGGCGAGCGGTCGTAGGCTTTGCCGGGACACAGGACAAAATTGCGTGAATCCCCGCCGCACGCTGCGGGACCAAAAAGCTCGATGTGGTCCACTTCGGGAAAACCGTGCGCATTGATCGCCGTGCGGATGCGCCACGCGATATCGGTAAGCCTCTCCGTGCGGGTCAGCGCCAGATTCTCGCCATGATCGCCCACGAGAAAAAACCAGTTCCCCGCCCAAGCCACGTCGCCCGTCACCTTTCCGAAGCCCGGAACATCCACCTCCACGGCTTTCGCATGACGATAGCTCGGCACGTTCGCCACGCTGATTGTTTTGTCGCCGTGAATCGTCGCCGTTACCTCTCCGACGACCGTTTCGATGCGATGCGTGCCCTCGCCGATTCGCCCGAGATGCGCGAGCGTCGCGACCAGACCGATCGTCCCGTGCCCGCACATTCCGAGCAGCCCGACGTTGTTGAAAAAGATCACGCCGGTGCAACATGCCGGGTCAACGGGCGGCACGAGCAATGCCCCGACAAGAACATCGTTCCCTCGCGGCTCGCAGACGATGGCGGTGCGGTAGTGGTCCCACTCCGCCGCAAACCTCGCCGCACGCTCGGCCACACTGCCGCCGCCGAGATCCGGCCCGCCTTCGAGGACGACGCGTGTAGGTTCGCCGCCCGTATGAGAATCAATAATGTGAATAGGTCGCATGGTCATCGAATTAGTCGGTTCGCCGCGCGGAGACAAAGTTCAAATACTACGTTCCGAAACCAAAGGATCGTATGCCGATACGAACGAAGGGCAGCGGGTAGGGTGGGCGTCTCGCCCGCCGGTTCGGGCGTCTCGCCTGAATCACCGAACGCACAACGGACGCGATGCTCGCGAAGGGCACACCGGTCGGCTCCACCGGCCACTTCGCAAGATGCGCAGCGCAGCGGGCGGGACGCCCATCATTATCGTCCGACCGTGATCGAAGGATCGGCTACAACGACTTTAGATACGCGACGATATCTGCGATGCTTTCGGCGGTGAGGCCAAGTTGGGACGGCTGGAACATGAGCGATTTTCCGAGGGGCTTCACGCTTTCGATCTGCACTCTCGGCACGGTCTGGATTTGTGCGCCGGTGCTCTTGATCATAAGCGGGTCGCCATCTGCGAGAATGATTCCATGAATGGTGACGCCGTCTTTCGTCCTCACCTCGCTGCCCTCGTATCCATGTGAGATTTCAGAAGATGGATTGGCGATTGCATTGATGATTACTTCGGCAGGCTGCTGCTTTCCAAAGGTCGAGAGGTCCGGCCCAAAATCGACGCCTGACTTGCCGACACGATGGCACGCGAAACATGACGCGATTGCGGCTTCACCGCGCTTGGCGTCACCGGAGATTTTCACGATGTCGGCGACGGGCGGGAGCTTGGGCGCGCCGGGAATCTCCGGCGGCAGTTCGATGGAGACGAGCTTCACTTTCTCCGGGTCGTAGAGACCGAGCGCCTTCATGGAGGCGTCCAAATCATACGCTTTCCACAGGTTGCCTTTCCGATTGAGCAGCCACCATTGGGCGAGGTCGCGCATCGGGAAATCTTTCGTGTTTGCCAGCGCAATCATCGCGCCCGCAGCCTCGCGAGAGTCCGTGAAACCTAGCGCAGTGAGCATTAGCTTGCGCTGTTCGTCGCTGAGCTTTTGAGAAAGGGCACGCGCCTTAAAATCCGCCGCAGCCGCTGCAGGGTGCAAGCGCCACGCCAGCCAAGCAAATGCGTCGCTCCATTTCTCCGCAGCACCGCCGAGTTCCTTCGAGATCGCGGCGTACACTTCCGCTTCCTTGCCCTCGCTGCCGAGGCCAAATGCTTCGAGGTACGCACGATCCTTTCCGTCAAAACCCTTCGCAATTTCCACGAGTTGCGGCACGGCCTTCGCCGCAGACTCATCCCGCAGGGAAACCGCGATCTCCCGGCGAATGGCAGCGGACGGGGCACCCAAAACGACGGGCGCTTTTCCCGTCGCAGCGCGAATGGCGCGGAATGCGACGAGTTGCTCGGTCTCATTTCCGGAAGCGAGCAGTCGCCCGACATTCGCCATGTCGCCCATCTGCGCGAGCAGCCAAATGGCCCGCGCCGCGATGTATGGGTTCGGGTCTTTCAGCAGTGCCGCAACTGCGGGCGCTGCATTTTTGCCCTGGGCACGGAGCGCCACAAACCCGCTGTAGCGCACGTTCGGCGCGGGACTACGGAGCGCCGCGATCTGCCCCTCCGTCGTGGAGAGGTCGAGCTTTGGCACCACCGATTTGAAGCCTTTCGGGGCGATGCGGTAGATCGTTCCGGTCAAACCGTCATCCATCGTTCCATGTCCGCCTACACGCGCATCGAACCAATCCGCGACGTAGATCGCGCCATCCGGTCCGACGCACACATCGCTCGGACGGAACTTCGTTTTCAGCTCTCCGTTTGCCTTGCCGCCGAGGAAATCCGATCCGGCAAATTCTTTCTCCTTGTTGGAAGTGATGAAGTCGAAGCGCTCCAACTTCCAGCCGGCGCCGTCAGGCTTTGGCAGATAGCCAAAAACCACGTTCTTTCCAGCCTCGCACGCGAGCGAAAGTCCAGGCCATTTCTCGCCCATCGCGCCGTTTTCATAAAAGGCGACGCCGGTCGGCGAGCCACCGCCGTACACATCCCCCGCAGGCATCGTGCCGGGGTCTTCCTGCCGCCACTCCGCAGTGGGCGTGTCCTGGCCGGGACGTTTATCCGCGTCCCACGAGCGCTTGCCATCCGCGGAAGCGAATCCCGCATTTCCGCCTTCAAGAACGGGCGAAACGCGGCACGCTGGCGGGTCATCGTTATCGCTCTGAAACAAGTCGCCGAGCGAAGTCATCGTCTGCTCGTAGCTGTTCCGGTAGTTGTGCCCGATGACGCGCACATTCGTTCCGTCCGGATTCATCTTCGCGGAGAATCCGCCGATCCAAACATGCCCGTCGTCGCTCTTCCGTCCGGCTATTTCCGACATCATATACGGACTGCCCATGTAGAAATTTTTACCGCTCTTGTCCGTGAACTTCGCACCCGTGTTGCCTTGATTCCAATACCACAGTCCGTCTGGCCCCGCCGTGACGCTGTGCAAACTGTGGTCGTGCTGACGCCCGCCAAATCCCGTGAGCAACACCTCCCGCTTGTCCACCGCCGGGTCGAATTTCCCGTCGCGATTCACGTCCGTATAGACGATCATATCCGGCGGCTGAGACACCACGATTTTGTCTCCGAAGACGCCAACTCCCAAGGGCGAGGCGAGCTCTTTCTCCTGCACAAAAACGGTCGCCGTATCGGCTTTGCCTTCGCCTTTTGTGTCTTCCAAAATGACGATCCGATCTCCTTCTGGACGCCGCCCGCCTTTGCCGCGGTAGTTCACGCCCTCGGAAACCCAAAGCCGGCCGCGTTCATCAAAATCCATGTTCACTGGATTCAGTAGCATCGGCGAAGTTGCCCACACTGTGACTTCCAGACCTTCTGGCACCGTGAACATATCCACTGGCACCAGCGGTGGCCCATCAGCCACAGGCTCGGACGCCTTCACCGCCAACTGCCGTTCCCCAAACACCGAGAAGCGCATCGACGCATCGCTCGGCATTCCGCCCCGTTCGATGCCGCCATCGTCGATTCCCACACGCACGGTGAAACGCACCGCACCTTCGGGAAGGTCAAATTCGATCATCGACGGCGCATGGGTGCCGATTCCCTTTTCGTAAACTTTTCCGTCCACCGTCAGCGCACCGCCCGATTGATTCTGACCGACTCGCACAGCGCCGTACCCGGATTTTGCCGCCTTCCATTTCAGCGTGGAAAGGTCGCGCGTCGTGCCGTCCGCCATCTCCAGCGTGGGCTCGATCCAGTTTGCCCAATCGCATGACAGCGAGCCTTCGTCCGACACCACAAGAACGAGCTCCTTCGCCCCGCGAAGTTTTGCCTCCAGCGTGGTAAGACGCGGCTTCGATGCGCTTGTGATGACTATCGTCTCAGCCAGTGAATTGCGCTTCTTATCCGGCGTAGCGACGGGTTTTGCGGGCTCCACGGGTTTCGTTGCCACCTCTACTTTCATCGTCTTGCCAAACTTCGACTCCCGCTCCGTCTGCACCACCGCCGCCGGAATCGCGGCGAACTCGCCGGGCTTCGGCAGCGTCAGCCACGGCTTGTCCTTGCCCTTGTCGTCGAGATTCTCGTTCAGGTCTTCTGCGGTGAGAGCCTTCGATTTCACGCCATCCTTCGGCACCTCCATCCCCGCGCTCCATACGATCGTATTCAGCACCAGCGTTCGAAATCCATCAATCGACCAGTTGCGATGATAGTGGCCGCCGGAAAACCCGACACCGCGCCCGCCGTCGGGCCGCTCGATTCCCCACATCAGCGTCTGCTGTTTATCCAGCCCCGCCACCCCGTGCTCGTTCCATAAATTGATGTATTTCTTCATTCGCTCGCGTGTCGGCGTGGCGGTGGCGAGATCGAGCACCTTCGAGCGATCTTTCGGGAAGCGGATATTGTAGTAGAACTCATCCAGCGCTTCGACCGCCTTCACGCCACGCGAAACGGGATGGTCGGGCATCGCCTTCAAATCCGCCACCCAATGCGGATTCACCGACCAGTCCGTCTCAAAGGCACCGCCGATCCAAGAGCGGTAATATTTTTCACCCTCCGTCGCCGACGGATGCACCGCGTAGTGCAGGAAAACAATGCCTGTGCCCTTCTTCGCGAGCGCGTCCATCTTCTCCCAACCCTTGCCCACAACGCTTGTTCCATCGGCATAGATGACCACCGTCTTTGCCGTGTCGAGAATCGTCTCGTCCGTCGGCCAGCCCTTCACCACACTCGCCCGGACATCCAGCCCGCTTTGTTCGCCAAGTGCTTTCGCCAAAATCGAACAGCCTGCGAAGAACTCATGCTCGCCCGGCCCGTGGCTGCGTCCGCCCGCGAGTAAGACGATGTGGTTTTCCGCGAATGCAGCGACCGAAGTCGCACATACTGCGAGCAGCAGAGCCGTTCGGGCTTTTGAGAAGATAGATGAAAGAATCATGCAGAGCGGAATGTCTGCCTAGCTGCGGATTTCTTAGTCCAGAACTTCCCAAGAGCCGCAACTCCGTCGTAGGGTCGCGCCATGCTAAAACGCTTTCTCTTCATCACCACCGCCGCTTTCGCCCAAGATCTTGCGGGCGACATGACGCTTCACCGACTGCTGATCGACGGCGAGAACTGGCAGCCCGTCGCGGAAGGCCTCGCATTTGCAGACGGTCCGACGACGGACGCCGAGGGGAACTTCTATTTCAGCGACATGCGCGGAGACGCAGCGGGCATCTATCGCATCACACCCGATGGCGTGAAGACGAAGCTGAGCGACGAGGGCGTGAGCGGGCTGAAGTTCGCGCCCGACGGACGGCTCATCGCCTGCCAGGGAGCAAAGAAGCGCATCATCTCCCTCGACCTCAAGGCGAACGCCGCCGTCGAAGTCCTCGCCGAGGATGTCCAGCCGAACGACCTCGTCGTCTCCGCAAAGGGCCACGCCTATTTCACCGAGACCGGGAAGAAACAGGTGACGCTTCTCGATTTGAAGACCAAGACCGTGAAAGCCGTGGACACTGGCATCACCGCGCCAAACGGCATCACGCTTTCGCCCGATCAAGGTACGCTCGCCGTGAGTGATTCGCGCGGCGGTAATGTGTGGACCTTCCGCGTGGAGACGGACGGCACACTCGGCGCAAAGGCTCCCACCATGACGATGCGCCGCCCCGTGGACGACAAGGGCGAGTTTAAGTTTAACCAACCGCCGCCGCTCCTCGCCGCCAGCGGGGGCGACGGAATGATCAGCGATGAATCGGGCCGCTTTTTCGTCACCTCGACGCTCGGCGTGCAGGTCTTCGACCCCACGAGCCGCGAATGCGGTCTGCTGCCGAAACCTCAGCGCGACAAGCCGCTTACCAGTTGCGCTCTGAGCGGCGCAGGTCGTTCATTTCTCTACGTGACGAATGGCGACCGCATCTTCCGCCGCAAAGTGCAGGCGGTCGGGAGCTTTTTTGCGACACCGCCAAAGTAGGAACGCTTGCACCTTTGAGCCCGCTCGGCTTTTCATGCTGGGATGCTTCTCTGGCGCGAAAAGATTCCATCTTTCTGGCTCCCCAAAGTCCGCTCCGATCTTCCTTCGGTGCTGGTCGATCACGCCCATCTCGAACGCAAGGCCGCCACGTCCGCGCTGAACCTCTCGAAATACAACGAGCTCTTCGACCAGGTCAGCGAGCTCAACGCCATCGCCATCGAGGAACTCCAGCACTTTGAACTCGTGCTCCAGTTGCTAAAGGAACGCGGCATCCGCTTCGAGGTGCCGAAGCGCAGTCTGTGGATCGCCGGCATGATGAAGGAAGTCCGCAAAGGACGGCGCGAACAAGTCATCGACCACCTCGTCGTCTGCGCGCTCATCGAAGGACGCTCTTGCGAGAAATTCCAAGTCCTCTCCAGCTCCGTCCGCGACCTCGATCCGGGGCTGGCCGATTTCTACGGCAGCCTCGTCGAAAGCGAAGGCAACCACTACGCCACGTATCTCATCATGGCCCGCCACATCGACCTCGCCGAGACCGAGCGGCGGCTCGACTACTTTCTCGACCTCGACGCCTCACTCATCGGCGTCCCGAACCCGCACGCCATGCTCCATTAGCCCATGCAGACATCACCAGACCAGATCACCATTTCGCAGCTCGGAATCTCCACCTACATCGGCGCGACCGAGGAGGAGCGGCGCAAGCCCCAGCGGCTCCGTATCACCGTGGTCATGGATTTGGCGAAACGCGTGATCGACGACAAGCTGGAGAACACCGTGGATTACGCGGAAGTCTCCAGCGCGATCAAGGCGCTCGCCGCCGTGAGTCAGCGTTGCCTCATCGAGACGCTCGCCGAGGAAATCGCCACCATGCTCCTCGCCGCCTACCCGATCGCGGCGGTGGAAATCGAGCTTCGCAAATACATCCTCCCCGACACCGAGTTTGTCGCCGTGCGCATCCGCCGTTCATGAAGTTCACCGTGTGCCTGCTCGCGTATAACCATGCGAGCTACATCGTGCAGGCCATCGAGAGCATCCTCATGCAGAAGACGGCGTTCGAGTTTGATATCGTCATCGGCGAAGACGACTCGAACGACGGCACGCGCGCAATCGTCCAGGACTACGCCCGGCGATTCCCGGACAAGATCCGCGTCATCCTCGGCAGCCGCGCCGACGTTCACAAAATCCACGGACGCGTCACCGGGCGACGCAACTACCATAGCGTCCTCAGCGCCGCGCGCGGCGAATACATCGCGCTACTCGATGGTGACGATTTCTGGATCTCCCCCGACAAGCTCCAGCAACAAGCCGACTACTTTGACACGCACCCGGAATGCACCGTCTGCGGCACCGATGCGTGGATCGATTGCGCGGGCGAGCGCACGAAGTTCTCCGCGCGGTTCTGGAAAAAGCCCGGCCCGATTTACACGCTCGAAGACGTGCTCTCGGGCGACTTTGTCCCGCCCAGTTGCACCCTTGCGCTCCGGCGTTCGGCGCTCGATTTCCCCGACATGTTCTGGCGCACCATCACCGGCGATATGGCGCTTTTTTCCATCTGCGGATCGCGGGGGAATTTCGCCGTCCTGCCCGAGCCCACGGCGGTCTATCGGGTCAATGCGGGCGGCATCTACACGACGGGGCGCAAGCCCGGCGAACGCGCCGAGTCCACTCTGCGCGAGCTCGAAAAGCTCCAGCACATCGCGCTGATGTTTGAGGAATTTCTCGCCTACCTCGGCCCTCGTTTCACCGCCGTCTTGCGCAAGCGTCTCTCCGGCATCCATCGCGACATCGCGTGGATCGCCCGCGAGCTGGGCGACTTCCGCTCGATGCGCATCCATGCAGGCGCCGCGCTTTCCTACGCCGGCTTTCGCGGGCCGCACGCCGTGGAGCTGGCCCGGCTCTGGCTCGCGGGCCTCGCCCCGTGGCTCCTTCGCTTTCGCAAACAATGAAACCCGCACCCACTATCGCTGACCTCCCGCCTCCGCCGCCCGGTCGCGCCGGCTGGCCGTGGACGGAAGGCTGCGCGCCCTGCGAGGCGGGCGGCCCGCGCATCACCGTCATCACACCCAGCTACTTGCAGGGCTGCTACATTGAGGAGACCATCCGCTCCGTCCTCCTGCAAGGGCACGCAGACCTCGAATACTTCGTCCTCGATGGCGGCAGCACCGACGAGACGCGCGACATCATCCGCAAATACGAGCCCTGGCTCGCCGGCTGGCGCTGCGAGCGCGACCGCGGACAGTCCAGCGCCATCAACGAAGGCTGGGCCAAAGCCACCGGCGAACTCGTCTCATGGATCAACAGCGACGACTGGTATCAGCCCGGCGCACTCGCCGCCATCGCCCGCGCCGCCGTGCAGAAACCGGACGCCGTCTGGTGGATGGGCTGCGTCGATGACACCGACGCGGACGGCCTCGTTATCAAGCGCCACCGCCCCCGCGCCATGCCGCTCGCGCAGATGCTCGGACGCCACGACTACGGCTTCCACCAGCCCGGCATGTTCTGGCGTCGCGCCCACGTCCGCGAAATGGGCCCGCTCGACGAATCGCTCCATAACAGCTTCGACGGCGACCTCTGGGCACGCAGCCTCGCCGCCGGACATACCATGGAGTGCGTCGATGCCCCCGTCGCCTGCTTCCGCCGCCACCAGCTCAGCAAAACCGGCGGCAACATCACCCGCATGCTCGCCGAAGACCGCACCGTCTTCGCCCGCTACGCCGGGAAATTGACCGCCGCCGACCACGCCCAAGCCGACCGCTGGCTCTCCCAATACGAAGCCGAGCGAGTCCCCGCCGCCGTCTATCAGCTCCTCGCCGCCGGCAAGCGCACCGCCGCCCTCCGCCAGCTCCTGCGCCACACCCGCCTCCTCCCCAAGCTCCGCCCGCCCACCCTTTTCCTAGGCGCCCTCTGGCGCATCCTCGTCACCGGCAAACCGGCACCGTGGTATCTGGAAAAAGTCGGCGGGCTGTAATTCGCAGCAAGCCGCCGTGCAATTTTTTAAGATTTTTCTGGTTGCCTTTCTTGAAGAATGGGATTTCCTCGTATGGAGGTAGCGACACAATCACACCAAAACTTCCGTCCTTCACTGAACATGAGATACTCACCAATCCATTCCGTTTCTGTTTCAATCTTGCTCCTCGCGACATCCGCGCGCGCTGCAATTCCGGTGCCGGTTGGCAACGCTCCACTTCAGAATTTCACAATTCTTCCGGCGTTGACCGACTGGTCCACGCAAGCAGCCGTCACTCCCGCCACCGGGCCTTTCGCAGGTGCCGGGGGCGGAATCACTGGCGATACATCGTTCGACACACAAGTCGCACTCCTCGCGGCGAGCGACATGGGGACAGTGCTGCTGTCCGGGGCCGCAAGCGGCACAAGTCAGTCGGCAAAATGGCGGAGCGATCTGCAGCACGCGGCGACCCAACCGACAGGTGTTAGCTTCAACGGAATCATGGCGACCATGAGCAATGCAGCAGCCGTGCCGCTCACGTCGATCAATCTCAGTTGGACTGGAGGCGTCGATCTGGCGGCCAGTACCAACGTCAACGCCACGGACGACAACGGATACTTGAACGGGCACCGTCTATATTACAGCACCAGCGCAACGGGTGCCGCAGGTTCGTTCCTTCCAGTGGGAAACTACCTCTTTCCAGCGAGCACCACCGCCACGCCTTCGCAGACGTGGGCCGCGACCATTAACTTCCCAACGAGTGTTGCGCCGAGTGCTCAATTTTACCTGTTGTGGGTGGACGACAACGCACTGACCAACAATGACGGTGCATACTTTATCGACGATGTGCAGGTCACCGGTGTTCCCGAGCCAACTTCCGTAGCGACTCTGCTCGCGGGACTTGGGATCCTCGCCAGCCGCCGCCGCCGCACGGCGTAAAAGCTCTGTCCTGCGGTAAGGGAGACGGGATTTTGAGAAGCCGGGACGACCGGGGGAAGCTGTCGCCAAAGAACGAAACGCAGCAGAACGCCCCCAATTTTCTGCGGCTCCAATATTACGCCGCTTGCAGAGCGATCGGCTCAATCCTTGGGGAACGCGGCGATTTCTGCGCACGTCGGGGCCTCGACTTCGATGTTGTCCATCGGCTCGATGGCCATCCGTTTTGAATCCTGCATAAGCACTGAGTAGGTGAAGGAGATGGGTGCCGAGGTGTCCGTGGGCGGGTTGCACTTCCAGCGGGTGGCCGTGGCAGCGAATTCGCCCGACCAGCGGCAGAATGGTTTTCTGCCCTCGTTCTTCGTGCGGCTTTCGAGTCTCGGGTTTTTCGAACGCTTGCCCATGTGCGGCTCCCGCAGTTGAATGCACAATGGTTTCCGAAAACCCACAAGTTGCCCGCACTAATACGATGCTGATCATCCTGCTGCTCACTGCGGCGACTGTGATGAAGATTGCCTGGGCGGCCAACAGTATCGGGACGACGGATATGGTCCGCTTTTTCCACTTCAGCGAACTGCTGCAAAAGCAATCCATCGCGGAGACCTATGCGGCGGATTCAAGATGGAATCACACACTCACGGTCTCCCTGTGGACAAAGTTTGCGGGATTCATTACCGCGGAAAACGGTGCGACATTTGTGCTGCTTTTCCGTCTGCCGGGCATCCTCGCAGATGGCGTCCTCGTGAGCGAACTCCTTCTCCTGAGACGGCGACTCAACATCCCCTGGGCCGCGCTTTCATTTGCTGCGATCAGTCCGATTCACCTCATCATTTCGGGCTTTCACGGAAACCTCGACGGCGTCATGGCACTGCTGATCTTTCTCGCGTTCACCGCAGCCGTCCGCGACGCGCCCACGATGTCCGGCCTCTTTCTCGGTCTTGCTTGCAACGTGAAAATCCCGCCCGTCCTGCTTGCACCTGCGCTCGCTGCGTATTGGCTCGCCCATGGAAAGCAGTGGCGTTTCCTTGCGGGTTTCGGAGCCACTGCGGGCATGATGATCGCGGGCGGAATCTACGCTGCGGGGTTCCCATTTTTAAAGAACGTCCTCGCTTACGGGAGCATCTGGGGAACGTGGGGAATCGGCGAACTGCTCGTCGCGCTTGGCCTTTCAAAGCCGGAAGTCCCGCTCGCTCACTACGAGAGCGGCACGACTGCGATGATCGCCAAGGGTTTGAAACTCGCGATTGTCGGAACCGCGTGCTGGCTTGCCTGGGCACGGCGACGCGCATCGGCAGAGGAGTTGATTCGCACAGCGGCGGCAACACTTCTGGTATTCTTCGCACTCACCCCGGGATTCGGGCACCAGTATTTCGTATGGTGGTTCGCACCAGTCCTGGTGGTCGCTCCGCGTCTTGCCATCGCGCTAGCATCCGGAGCCGCACTCACCACGGCGCTCGTCTTTCAATCTGGTTCCAAAAGTGCGTTCCCGTGGTGGGTCGTTGAACCACCGTTTCCAGCCACAGGCCTTCCCCTCGCGGTCTCACTTGCCACGTGGGCGGGTTTTGCGTGCGGTGCGATCTTTTTGGTGAGGTCGTGTTTGGTCACGCGGAAGAGCGAGGTTCAACGTTCGGACTAACTGCGAAGAACCCACGTCATGGACCTTTTGCGACCGTCCGAGCTCGCTCCATTCCCGGAGCGATGGGCTCAATCCTTGGCGAACGCAGCGCCCCCTGCGCGCGTCAGGGGCTCGCCATCGTTCTTTTCCGTCGGATCGATATCCATCCGTTTTGAATCCTGCAATAGCACCGAGCAGGTGACTACGAAGGTCGCTGGGGTGTCGGTGGGCGGGGTGACGATTCTGCGCAACAGGTCCCCTCTTGGCTCATTTAAGAATCCGCTCTATTTCGGCACGATGAATACCGAACGACTTCAGCGCCTCGCCCAACATCCTCGCCTACCGCCTCACCAAAAAAGGCCGCGCGCTACGCCGCGTCTTGGAATCCATCCGCGAGTGGGGCCTCGAATGGGAACCGGGGACAAAGGCAATGTTGAGCGCGCCCCCTCCGCAAGCATAGCATTTACGAGCCTCCGCTGGGCGTTTTCACCTCGTGCACCTACGGTCCAAGGCGGCGAGCTTCCAAGTTCCAGACATCCGCCCACGAACCTTTTCCCTGACCGAGAACGCCAAACCCAAACGCACACGCTCCGGCCGGAGCATCGGGGTCAATCCGGGCAATTCCGAAAGCATCCTTGCCGTCGATGGTGAAGCTGATTTTCCCGCCCTCGCAGCGATAGACGAACGGCACGCCGTCCTTGGTTTTTATGCGGAGGATTTTCGACTTATCGCTCTCCATGTCGAACTTCGGCGCGAATTGAGCGTTGGAAATGTCGTCTCGTTCTGCGTGGTCCACGCGCACAGTCCACCAGAACGCATCGGTCCGGCCCGTGCCGGAGGGGGAATGTCCATTATAAATCCCAAGGCCCGCAGCCACATCTCCCCAACTGTGCGCGAGGTTCCCGCGAATCTCGAAGTTCTTCCCAAGGACGCCACGAAAGAGCGATTTGCCAAATACCCAGTTGCTCTCAAACCGGAGTCGCGCTACGCTCTTCCGGAGTCGCACGGTGCCCTCGTGCTCCAGCCAGCAGTAGTGCTCCTCCAGCGGCAGCGCAGTCCAGTCGCCCCTGGCATATTGTTGCTGGAATTTTGAGAGCGCGACCTCCGCATCGAGGAGCGGCGTGGTCAACACCGTGCCGGATTTCTTCGCAGCCTCAAACATCGCCTGGGCCTCGGCGTAGTTTCCCTTTTCAAATGCGGCGGTTCCTTTCTCGTATTCGCTCCGGTTCGCACTGGCGCGGCAAAGCGTGTCGCGAAAAATGATCGGAAACGAGAGGACGACCTTGCCGGAAATCTGGTCCGTGTCGCCGGAGATGCTGTACATGTTGTTGCGATGCGTTTTCTCGAGCGCGGCGATTGCACTGTCGTAATCACCAGCCAGCCACGATTCAAAAAAGAGCATCGTGTACTGCCGCATTTCCCGAGGCGTTCCGGCGGCGGCCGCAGCCCGTTTGCGCCGGGTATCGAGCATGAGTTTTGAGATTTCGGGATTTTGGTAGAGCTGCCTGTAATCGGGGACATCGGCGGCGATGCGGTGAACGGCTTCGTTGAAAAAAGTCGGAAGGTCCGAGTCGTAGCGGCCCGTCTCCGCGCACACTTTCCCAAACGCTAGAATGTCCGCGAAACTGCCGCTCCAATACGGACGGCTCACATCGAAAAATACCGTGAACGCGTAGTGGGAATCCATCACGCTTGCCGTCGCGCGGTCCAGCCACAGACGCAGAGTCTCGCCCTCTTTCAGCCCGCCCACGCCCGCCACGCGGAGCATCCGAATCGCGGCGTTCGGCACCTCGGGTTTCAGCTCCCATGCGCGGGTGAGCTTGGTGCGAGCGTCCGCCATGTTTGTGCGCATCTTTTCCGCACCGTCCTTCTCGGGAGTGCCCATGCCGTTTCCGCCCGCCCGCCACGCCCGCTGGTAGTGTGTTGACCCGGCGAGCGTGAGCCGCGCCCACTCCGGAAGCTTCGACGCGGTGAAAATTTCGATGTGTTTTCGCTCCCGCGTCTTCCGGACAGCCACAAGGGAATCCGTCTCGCACAGCTCCACCGTCCACACCACGTCGCGGTCCGGCAGTTCGGTCTGCAAATACGCCTTGAGTTCGTCGAAATATTGATTCTCCGTCTTTGCGAGATTTGCCCGATCGAGATTCTCGCAATGCTTCACCAAATTCCCGAGCGCAATAATGCGGAACATCGGATCGAGCCGGGGTGCCGCGTCCTCTGCCAGCGCGAGGCGAAACGCTTTCACGCCATCGTTGTAGCTCAAATTGAACAGCAACAGCCCGCAAAGAAAATCCGTCATCGGCCTGCGCTCCTTGCCATTCACGACCACGCGCGACCTATCCACCGCCTCGGCCGGAATGCCGTAGCGCAGCACATCCGCGAAATACGCGCCGAGAAACTGAAGCAAATCCGTCCGCTCCTTCTCCAGCGGGGTCCCCTTCACCGCCTCAAATTCCGCGTCCAGTCCGTGCTTCCGAATCCACGAAAGCTGCTCCCGGTCCGCGTCGAGCTCGGTCATGCTCTTTGGGTGAACTTTGAACGGCGCAGTCTCCGTATTCTCAATGAGCCCCTCCCAATCGAGCTTCTCCAAGGGATTATCCGCCGCCCGCGCCAACGCAGCGATGGAGAGAAAACAGCAGGCAGCCAGTCCGGTGAGCTTCATACCGGGACGGTGAATACCGGGCGCCGGGAACCACAAGCCAAATTTGGATTCCGCTCGCGATAGTCTGGCGTCTCGCGGGCTCAAAGTGGGCGAGCAGCACAAGTGATTATTTGTCACAAGTGATTATTTGTCACACAAGTGATTATTTGTCAGACTGAAAGTGCGCCCCGCAGCACTGGCTTTCGGGCTGTCTTGCCCGTAAGTTAGCGATGAATAGAACGGGAACATCGAGAGGAGCAGTCCGTTCGGCGCAGAGGGAAGGCGATTTTTTCTACACTAAAAGTGCTAGAGAAAATGTGAATGACAGTGGGGCTAAATGTCGTAAAATTCACGGCCATGCTCAAACTCGCAGTACAAAAATTTGGCGTTTCGCTCGACGCGCGCTTTCCCACTCCGGTGGCGTTCCCGGATGCGAAAGTGCATGAATTCTCCTCTGCAATGATTCGACTATTCGGAATTACGTCGGAACAGTTCAAACTCCGGCATTCAGACATCCTTTTCGGATACGAACTGAAAGCGTCTTTTTACAACGGTGCGGCGTTGCTTGAGCGAAATGCCGACCGACTCGTTCTGAGTTTTAACGATGCGACTACTGCGGCGCACCGGGATTTTATCGTTCCATTATTGGAAAAGTATTGGGGTGGAATCGCGAAAGAAATTGACCCGCGAGGCAACTTTTCGGTGTCGCTTCATGCTTCATTTCAGAGCGAAGCCGAATTCACCGAATTCTTCAAGCCGTCTTGTCGCGGAGACGGAGTGATTAGCGAAGGTCGAATTGGCGTCCTGCGGGTTGCTACTTGGCCGGAAGAAGTTCGCCTTTCGATTGAAAGGTCCGTTCTTTATCCTCATTCGATGTTCGTCTATTGCAGTAGCACTATTGGCATTGGTTCGGAGCCATCGCCTGTCTCTGGAATTTGCCGAATGATTGGAGAGTCAGCAACCGCCTTTGGGATTGAACTGACGCTATCATGAGCGCATATCCAGACTTCACCGCTGAACGCCGGGAGAGACCCATCCCTCAAATTCTTGATCCACAGAATCAACTGAGAATTCTGCCGCCAACGCTGCCGGATAGTGGGTCCGCTTGGAACCCGCTGAAGGGCGGAAATATCGTCAGCTTTGATTCCGGATTTAGCGGTCCACCTTCCCAAAACCCTCTTGCCGAATCTTCCGGATTTGAAAGGAAGATTCTTGATGCTGCCAAAAAGCTCACCCAGTTGCCGGATGACTGGGACGATAACGGAGGGACTGCATATTCGGAAGCGCATGTGGCTAGGGTCGCAAGCTTTGTAACGTCAATCATTGAGTGTATCCCATTATATGGGCGCAGACTGGCTCTTCTGCCGCAGATCAGTCCCGGACCGGGAACGTCCATTGACGTTTTTTGGCAATTACCGAAAAGAGAACTTCTCCTGAACTTTCCGTCTGATGTCTCGGGTTTTGTAACCTACTCGGGGGAAGCTCTTGGAGGTGAGCGGGCGGAAATTCGCGGGAGTTTAGATGCCAATTATTCCAACGAATGGCTCGCCATCTGGCTCTTCGGGCATGACGCGGATCGGGGTGCCTATAACCGCTCGACGCCAGCCTACGCATTTGTTGAGCAGAATCAGCCGAAAGCAGCACTTTCACAACTGTAAGAACCTTGTATGAAGTCGAGCAAATCCCGGATGCCGATACTTTGTTCCTTCGGGTTCACAGGGGCTACTCTTCTCCAGACGGTTCTGTCATACACCGGGCGTTTGAAGAACACGACGGAGGTATGTCAACGAACTGGGCAAAGTATTCAACGGCAGAGGAAACGCGCGGCCAAGTGTCTTTGCGCGGAAAGGAGCCGAAGAATTACGGCATCATTTCGTTCGTCGTGGGCGACGTGAGGGCCATTCCTGAGACGATAGTTTGTCACACGCCTATTTTCCCAGAGAACCGGTCTCACACGGATGTGTCGGGACCCGGTGAGCGACCGGTTCAGCCAGCTACATTGGCTGTTTTCCAAACGGACGTTCGGAGAAGACTCGCCAGAATCTACAAATGGGTTCTACGCCCCGAGCTCTCACCCGAGTAGGATATGTCATCTCAGACTGAACGTGCGTAATCTTCAGTTTACGCCATAAGGGCAAAAAATCCCTTCGAATCTCCGGACGTTTTCGAAGCAGGCCGATTACGCCCCCAGCAACTGCCGCAGCACGTACGGCAGGATGCCGCCGTGGCGGACGTATTCTACCTTGATGGCGGTGTCGATTCGGCTCTTGAGCGTCACGCGTGCCTCGGTACCGATGGCGCGGTGGATGACTGGTGTGATGTCGCTCATGGGTTCAAGCGGCGGCAGCGTCATTGAGCAGAAGCGCTTCGAAAAGGCGAATGAGCTTTGTCTTCTGCGGGACCAGTGGAAGTTCAGGCGTCAGGCTTCGCTCTACGGAACGCCCCGTCTTGTGGTCCTCAATTCGCATGAGCTTTCGCCCATCGGCAAATTGGACGAGTTGGATGCGTGTGTTCGGATTCATCCGCTTACGCAGTTGTGTTTGGTACGATGCGATCCTGAGTGCGCACGACGCGGTTTCCGTATTCCTTCTCGCGTTGGCGATAATAATCGCCGATGCGCGTTTCATCGTGGTCAAACTCTGCACTGAATTCCCGACGGATTTCACGGAGCCAGTCGAGGCCGTCGTCTTTTGGAGGGCGTGATGCGGGTGCTGTGTCGTTGCTCATGGTTCTTCTCCGATTAACTCAAGTGGTGTGATGAGTTTGGGAGTGTCGAAGCCCAACGCTCGGTTCACATGTTCGATGTGACGCGCTTTGTTCGCGTTGGCGATGTGCCGGCAGTTCCATGACACAAGGATATCGCATTTGTGGAATGTTGCGAGCGCAAGATGCCGAGCGTCGCCGTTTGCATCATCCGGCATCACTTTTTGGGAAATGTAATGCCTCACGAGATCGTCAACTTTCTGGCTTGTCGCGAGTAACGGTAACTCACCGAGCAAACCGAGGCATTGAGCGCGTTTTGGCTCCGGAGTTGACTCCAACTCACGAACCACAGCGAGCGAGGTGACAAGCTGATCTTGCCATCGAGCGATATCCCACCATTCGCGAGTCCAATTTCGACGCGCTTCATTTTCCGCTCCGGGACGCGTGTCAAAATAGAAACTCGGGATACTGGTCTCGACGTAGATGAGTTGGTTCATGGGTTACGCCCCGAGCAACTGCCGCAGCACGTACGGCAGGATGCCGCCGTGGTGGACGTATTCTACCTCGATGGCGGTGTCGATTCGGCTCTTGAGCGTTACCTTTTCCTCGCTGCCGTTGGCGCGGTGGATGACTAGCGTGATGTCGCTCATCGGCTTGATGTCGTCGGTGATTCCTACGAGGTCGAATGTCTCGGTGCCGTCGAGCTTGAGCGTTTGTGCGGTCATGCCTTCCGGGAATTGGAGCGGGATGACGCCCATGCCGCAGAGGTTGCTGCGGTGGATGCGCTCGAAGCTTTGGGCGACGACGGCTTTGACTCCGAGCAGCGCGGTGCCTTTTGCGGCCCAGTCGCGGGAGCTGCCGGTGCCGTATTCTTGTCCGGCGAAAATCATGAGCGGCGTCTTGGTTTGCGCGTAGAGCATTGCGGCGTCGTAGATGGGCATTTGCGTGCCGCCGTGCATCGTCACGCCGCCTTCGGTGCCGGGGCACATGAGGTTCTTAATTCGGACATTTGCGAAGGTGCCGCGCGTCATGATGCGGTCGTTGCCGCGACGCGAGCCGTAGCTATTGAAGTCCTCAAATGCGACGCCGGCTTCCGTGAGGAACTTGCCTGCGGGCGATGCTTTCTTGATCGCGCCTGCGGGCGA
>JAYSTZ010000623.1:0-6918 GCA_043719365.1 Verrucomicrobiaceae bacterium
TGGCAGGAGTTGGGTTTCGCCGGGATTCGTCTGCGGTGTCGAGGACCGATTCACCGGTTGGGGATCGGGGAGTTGAGGCGCCCCATCGTGCTGCGGCGGGCCTTGGGATGCGTCCGGAATGAGCGTCGGCTTTGTCGCGGGGACCAGTCTCGATCCTGGGAGAACGGGTTGCGGGTCCGGCAATTCCACTGCGGTCGGCGCTCCGGGGTTGATCGGCGTGAACTCGGGCGCAAGCGGCACGTCTCCGCGAAATTTTATGCCCTTCTCTTGGGCAATCGCGCCCAGCGCGCCCAGCAAAAGGACAGGGAAGATAAGCCGCGCAGCTCTGCTGCCGGAACGAATCGGCCCATCGAGGGGCGGTATGACATTGTTCTCCATGCGAGAGCACGGAGAGTGCCCGGAAGAAGTAAGCGAGTCAATATGGTAATTACGGTGATTTTGGTTATTTGTCATGGGCTGAAAGCTATGGTCGCATTTCACCGAGCAGTGAAGCGATATGCAGGAGCGATGCCTTTTCGGCATCGTTCCAGTCGTATGCGGAGGATTTTGCGATTCCGAGGACTCCGCGGAGCTCCCCGGCGACGAGCATTGGCACGGCGACGGAGCCTTCCATTCCCGTTGTTTTAGCGGCAGGACGCGCCCGTCCGGTTTCGTCCGTCTGAAGATTGCAAAGCGATACCGGCTCGCGCTTTTCCGCCGCGAGACCCGCGAGCCCTTTGCCGATGGGCACAGTCTGGATGATGTTGACGATTGGCGGCGGCAAGTTTCTGTGGGTTCCAAGTTGCAGAAGACCATCCGCTCCCAACCAGTGGACCGTTCCTGCCTGACAGTCGAAGTGCGCCATCGCGGCGTCCAGCGCAGCCTCAGCGCCGAGGGGGATTGCATTGATAATCGATGCTGGTAGCGACTCTGCGTTGGTCATTATGTAAAGAACACTCTCAGAAACGGGAGACGGAGGCAATGCCAGTTATTGAATGGAATCGGGACTGGAACCAGCGATGCCGACATTGGGAGCCGGGAGAATGGATCCCGACGGGCTCGCCGGAATGCTCCATTTGCCCGCGCGTTGGTGGATGAATTCTATCGGCGGGGGCCGGAATAAGCCTTCTTGACAGCGTCGTCGCCGTTCACGTCTTCATTCGCCTGCCAGACCATGTGCCGGTAGAATTCCATGAGGCCCGCCGCACAAAGTGCGAAGAATAGGACGATAATGACTCTCTGCGAGAATGAGTTTTGCATGGCTGCGAGTAAGCAAGTCTCCCGCCAGCCTCACCAAAAACCAAACTGACTGGTCCGGAGGATGTAAATCCCGAGCCCGAGATTTGTGACCGCGTGAGCAACGACGCAGGCGGCCAGGCTCTTGGTGCGGTAGGCGACGAGATTATATAAGACGCTGGTGACCAGAGCGCCCGGCCAGTCGGCCATTTGATGCTCGAAGCAAAATGCCACGGAAACGACGCTGAATGATTTCCACGTGAAAGTCCCGAACGGCACCGTCTGGAACTCGTCTTTGATCAAAAACCGGAGCAGGAACCCCCGCCAGAACAACTCTTCGACGAGCGGAACGACGACGACCATTCGCAGCAGACGGGCGGTAACATTCAGCCAATACGGCGAGCCGGACGCTCCGAAAAAAGCAGGCTCGAACCCCGCATTTCTCGGTGCCGCGCCCAGCCATTCCTGAGGAGCAATCCACACGACGAGCGACAACGCGCCCGCGATGAACGCCCATCCGAGACCGCGCCACGGACCCAGCGGCACCGCGTGCCTTCCTCTCCAGAGCACTGCTCCGCAGACCAATGCTTGCAGCGGAAAAACCCAATATTTCGACGAGGTGATCGCCCAGTGACCGGAGAAAGCGTCCAGCTTCCCCACGAATTCTGAAAAAAGCAGAAATGCAAGAAACAGAACAAACGGCCCGATATAAGCTCTTTCCTGAGGCGTAGTGCCCATCATTTTTCAGAATCTAAAGTCATGAACGCAAACGAAACCAAGACATCAGAGCCAACACCAGAGCAACTTTTAAAAATGCTCGATCTCCAAATGGATGCCATGCGGAGCAAGCGAAGCGGGGGGAATAGTCGCGCTGGGATCCGCATCGCGAGCATCGTTGTGGTCTTGGCGGTGGCGGCGGGCGCGTTGTTTTTCCTGATGATGCTGCTCGATAATTACCGGGCTGAGCGTCCGCGCCGCCTTCAAAGTTCGCAGGAAAATGCAGAGCGATAAGTTTTTTTAGAATCTCCAGAACCCGGCACACGTGCTGCTAATCTCATTACGCAAATGGCTAAAAACTTAACATCTGTAATCGGACTCGACATTGGTCGCTATGCGCTGAAGTCGGTAATCATGCAAAAGAAAGGTGCCAATCGTTTCGTGGTCACGAATTTCGCATCGCACATCCTGGATGACACCGTCGAGCAGACGGCGGAAGAACTCGGCAAGAACATCAAATCGATGCTCAAGCAAATGGGCGGCAGCGCCAAAGCGTGCGCGGTGGCGGTATCGCATCCCGACGCACTCCTCCGCCTCATTGATCAGCCCGAGACGCCTACGGAAGTGCTTCGCGACGCACTGAAGTTCAACGGAATGGCCCTGCTGAATCAGGACACGAAGAGCTATGTGCTCGACTGCGATATGATTCCGACAAGCGGACCTGCGGAATCGGGGCAAAGCGGGCAAAAACGATACCTCGTGGCAGGACTCCCGCGCACGGAAGTCAGCAGCATCGGAACGGCATTCTACGAGGGCGGCGCCCCGCCGGTCGCATCTTTGCAACTCGCGCCAATCGCTGTATTTAATGCGTTCGAATTCGCCCAGGAAGAGGTTTTCAATAAGCACGCGTTTTTCCTTTTGGATATCGGCCATAACAGCGCAACGATGATGGTCGGCGTGCGTCGGGAGTTGGTATTGATTCGAACCGTGGAGTTTGGCGGGAGGACTCTCATCGAGACGCTTCGCAGTCTCAGCGGTGAGGACCGCGAAACCGTTATTCGTGCGCTCGCGCAGGAAGACGAGATGATGGTGGAGAACGCCCGCATGGCTCTGATGGCCCTGACCCGGGAAATCGGCAGCTCGATTGGCTTCTTCGAGGGACGCAGGGAGGAGGTTGTTGGCCAGGTTTGGGTTTCCGGCGGACTTTCGAAGAGCAAGACGGTGTTGCGGGTTCTCAGCGAAGAACTGCGAATGCCGTGTCTTGCATGGAACGCGACGGAGCGGTGTGAAATCAACGTCCCCGCCGCAAGACGCGCCCGGTTTACCGAAGAGATGCTCGATCTGAGCGTCGCCTGCGGAGCCGCAACAGAAGCACTCAAAGGCTAAAAAAACGATCCTATGGCACTCAATATCAATCTCTATCACGAAATCCAGAGGGCTCGCAAACAGGAGCAATACGACCCCCTCAAGATCTCCATGATGTGTCTCGGCGTCGTGGGCCTTTGTCTCGCCGGCTGGTATTTCATTCGGCTCAGCGAAACAAGCAAAGCCCGCGAGGACTACGCGACACACCAGGCCGAAATGGCAAAACTGCAGCCGCAGGCCGCAGCCGCAAAAATTTCTGAGGCCGAGTTGACGAAAACGATTCAGCTCGCGGACCTCTTTACCAAGCGAATCGAAGACCGGTTCTACTGGGCTCCGGTTGTCGAAATCGTCGCTGGTGTGATTCCGCGAAACGTTCAAATCACGAAACTGGCGGGCGATGTCAGCTCTTCGGAGACTCCGCGCCGAATCGGGATGTCCGTCGAAGGAATCGCTGCGGGACAGCATCCGCGGAAGGTCGCGGAGGATATTCGTCTCGCTCTGATTGACGCTTTGGGGCGCAAATACAAAGGAGTCACAGCCTCATTCCGCTCTCTGGACGACAGCATCGAGCGCGTCAATCTTGATGGGACCGAGATGGGAACCGCCATCTTCGTCATTGGAGTAAGCTTCACCTCCGCAGGCGTGGATGCTGCTCCTGAACAACCGAAAACTGCTCAACGCTAACGACCATGAAACTCAATAAAGATCAGCAACAGAAAATCGTCCTTGGGACGATGCTTATGTTCGGAATCATCTACGCTACGAATGAGTTCCTCCTCTCGCCTCTGGCACTTGAACGGGCCGGAATCGCCGAGGAAATCACGAAGGCCGAGCCGCAAGTCCGCGAAATGCGCGGCCAAATCGCGCGGACCCGTGCTCTCGCCTTGAAGGGCCCGGGCGCGACGAAGACGATTGCTCAGGTGAACGCGATGATTCCCGACGGAGCACCCATTGCGTGGTGCCCTCCCAAGATCGCCGAATTCTTCAAAACCAACGGCGTCGAAAAGGCAACGGCCCGGATGAATAACGAGGCCCCTGAGAAGGACCTCACCGGTTACCGTCGCCTCATGTGGACGATCGAAATTCCATCGGTCGAATTCGGCCCGTTCGCAGCAGCACTCTCAAAATTCGAGAATGCCGAGCCTTTGTTCGAGTTTACGGGATTCGAGATTCAGGCCTCGTTGGACAGCGCTGCATCACAGCGCGCAACGCTCACAGCGCAAAACATTATCAAACTATGAAATCGACCAGCATTCTGACATTAGCACTTTTGCTCTCGTGCGCCGTTTCCCGCAGCGAAGACACCGCGAAGCCCGAGCCTTATGAACTGAAGAACCGTTCGAGCTTCGGGATGGACACAGAAGCTCGTGCACCGTTCTGGCCGATCGGCTGGCAGCGGCGCAAAGACGGAGGGGCCGAACCGGTGGTCCAGGTATCGAAAGCAGCCGTGACTGAACCCGCTTTCCGAATTTCCGGAGATAGCTTCAGTGTGACCAGCGTCCTTTTGGGGAATCCCTCGCTTGCTACGATCAACGGTCGCTCGTTTGAAGAGGGCGAATATCTGCCGGTATCTGCCGAAGGCAAACGCCTCAAAGTGCAGGTGCGCGCGATTCGTGAGCAAGGAGTCTGGCTTCAACACGAGAGCGACCAGCCAATCCTCGTGCCAATGCGGCGCACGGAATTGCGTCCTAAAACGCCTGCGGCGCAAGATACGCAGAAAGAGTGGACCATTCAGTTGACCAGGAAGTAACAAATTTCACCGCATCGGTGGGCGTCATCAATCATTCCCGTGAGGAATGAATGTCGCCGAAGTTTCAAAGGCCGCATCTGGGCAGGGATGCGGCCTTTTCGTTTCGAAGAACGATCAGACCCGCGTTGTCCACGAAGGGAGCGCGTACTTTTCCACGGCCAATTGCGTGGCGGCGCTCAGATCTCCGGGGTCCGCGTCCTCGGCGATCCATTGGCTGGAAAATGCGGACGGGAATTCCATCCGATCCTTGTCGCCAATCCCATCGTAGAGAATGCTGCCTTGGTGCAGAAGTCCTGCTCGTGTGCGACGCTGGGCTGCACCGGCCACCTTTTGCGCTCCGGCGAGAAGGTCATACTCTGCGGCCTTCTCAAAACACACCTCGGCAGTACTGGCGTTTGGCGGTGCGAGGAAGGTTTCAATGTTTCGCCGCGCCATCCATTCGGCGATGGCGGCGTGAATGGCGCGGTAGCTCTCGCGGGGCGCGCTTGTCGCGAGCGGATATTCAGCGGGGAGGATCAGTGAATAAGTGAGGTCTGCTCCGTGTTCGACAATCCCGCCGCCGGTCATGCGCCGCACAAGGTCTCGACCTTTCGCGATTGCGGCGACTATGGAGTGACGGATAAAATAACCGAAACTGACGGCCGGTTTTTGCCAGTAGTAAAGCCGCAGAGTTGGAACAGCGATGCGCTCCAGAAGGACCTCGTCGATTGCCATATTCAACGCAGCCGGGCGCGGCGAGAGATCATGGATGACGCGAAGTTTTTCGATAAGCACGCTCCTGTGTTACAGAAAGCGCGGCGGTACGTCATTCGGAATTGCCGAGACCCTTCGAACCACGTACGGATTGTCCCACTATGTTAAAACCTGCGCTCGGAAAGGGCCTCAGTGCCTTGATCAATACGCGCGTCGCCTCGCCGACTCCCCGCGAAGAAGACGGCGAACGCGTCCAGATGGTCTCGCTCGATCAAATCATCCCGTCCCCTTGGCAGCCTCGCTCGGAATTCCGCGACGAGCACATTCAGGAACTTGCCGACAGCATTCAGCAAAAGGGCATCATGCAGCCGCTCATCGTGCGGCGCGTGGGAGAAAAACTCGAGCTCATCGCGGGCGAACGCCGCTGGCGTGCTGCACAACGCGTGGGACTGAAAGAAGCGCCCATCATCGTCCGTGCCGCGACCGACCAAGACGTGCTGGAGCTGGCGTTGATCGAAAACATCCAGCGAGAAGACCTCAATCCGATTGAGGAAGCGCGGGCATTTTTCCGCCTCGCGAAGGACTTTAGTCTGAAGCAGGAGGATATCGCGCAAAAAGTCGGAAAGAGCCGCGCCGCCGTGGCGAATGCCATGCGTCTTTTGGAGCTTCACGAGCAGGTGCAAACTTGGGTCGTCCAGGAGCGTCTGTCCGTCGGGCACGCGAAAGTTTTGCTCGGCGTAAAATCCCAGGATGAGCAACTAAAACTCGCCGAAGAGACGCTTCGCCGCGGTCTCACCGTGCGCGGCGCAGAGCAGCTCATGGCGGACCATTTTGCAGGCAACGGCACCAACAAACCCAAACGCGGTCCCGCCAGCAGCCCGCAAATCGAGCCCGCAGTTGCGCACTTGCAAAACCGGCTGCGCCAGCATTTCGCCACGCAGGTTGGCGTCTTTCACGGCGAGAAAAAAGGACGCATCGAAATCGAGTATTACGGAAACGATGACCTCGGTCGCATTCTCAAATTGCTCGGTCTTCCGGAGGAATAGGCGAGTGAGGATTTCCTTCGTCTCGTGTGCCGTCATCGCCTGTTTCCTTCCTGGGTGCGGTGACGCACCAAAAGTCCCCGAGCCGACCGTTCCGATCACCGTGCCTGTGGATTTGTGGAAAGAGTTCTCCGG
>JAYSTZ010000624.1:0-2953 GCA_043719365.1 Verrucomicrobiaceae bacterium
CCCGCCGACGCAGCGGTTCGGTTTGGAACCTCTGCGCCAGCGGCGGTAACGAACTGGGCGTTTAACGCCAAATCACGAGAGCAGAACGGACAAACTGCATTGTCACTCGCCTCCTCCCAGCCCACGGCAGGCGAAGCGCAACGTTTTCCGGGCCATCCCGCGACAACGTCTTTGTCGGCAGGCTCCCGATCTCAGTTCGGCTCCGTCATCGACAAAAATGCTATATACGCACTGGCCCCTAGAATCTACGGCGGGATTGGGACCACCATGAAAGCCGAAGCCGCGGAATCCAAAGTACAGCCGCCTCGTGGCCCCGAAGCGCTCGCATCGGCCAAGCTATCGGACGCTGCACCTGCATTCGGCGCAGTCGCGAACAAGCTGGCTACGCTGGACGAGCTATCGGATTTGAGTTCCGCGATTCCGAGGGAAAAAGAAGCCCTTCCTGCTACGGGCAAGCCAGCGCTGGGCAGAGTCTTGATGGCAGGAGCAAATATCGACGCCCTGATGTTTGATACCGATGGTGCCGTTGCTGCGTCCGACTTCGCGATTGTCCCGCCGACATCCGGCCCCGCCGGAGCCCCGCAGCCGACCAATCCCGCACCTGTCGCAGCGCTCGGAGGGATTCCTGTCGTGGAGGCGTATGATATTTCCAAACCGCTCTCCACGGCGGGAAGAGTTGTCCTCGGAAAGGAGCTACAAACTTGGGGCGACAATGCGGAGCTCGCACCTGCGGCGAAACCGGGAGTCGAACTCGGTTATGTTGGAGACCGGCTCGCCGTCGAGCGTGGCCGCGCTGCTGGAGCCGTCCCTGCGCTTCCCATTCCGACTCCGATGATCGCGGAACCGACTCCTGATCCCGCATCCGTTGCGACTGTTGCTGGCGAACGCGACCTTCAGAGCCGGATGCAGATCACGAATGAGTCAGGGAAATCATCCTTGGGCGGCGGTGGCGCGGTCATTGACAGCAAGGCAAAGGTCGCCGCGCAGAAACCCGGAACCGACGATTTCTACCTTCACACCGATGAGTCACTCGCCAACGGTCGCGCCTCGGAGGAAGGACGGAAGGAACTCCGTGAGCAAAATCAGAAAAGTGCGTCTCTGGATCTTGCGGACGGACTAGCCTCAATGTCGCGACTCACTGCCCCGGAACACGCGATCACTGAGCTCCGGCGGAAATCACTCGGGGAGGACAAGAATGCGGTGGTCGATGCCGAATACAGCGAGCGCTCGATTGCCAGCGCTACGACGAAGGCACCCGAGCAGAAATCCAGGCGATTCGATACCGTGGACGGAGGGGTCAACAACTGGGAGCGCAAGGAACTCGAAGCCGACCAAAAACAAGCCCTGTGGTTCGGACAGACAGCCGGAGGCTTCGCAAACGGCCCTAAACCGGTGGCCCGATCTGGAGATGTTGCACCGCAATCCGGCTCCGAAAAAGCGCAGCCCACTGACGCGCCGGTGCATTTCGCCAAAGGCATGGCCTACTTTGCTAACCCGACGCCCGAGGCCGCCGTAAAACTTCGGCCCAGCGCTGATGAAATGGACGGCGAGAAAAAGGACACGGACCACCGTGGACTCGGCATCCTTGATGTGTCGGGAGGAACGCTGGGGCAAATTGCGAAAGCGGACGACGCTGCGCCAACTCCGGAGACAGGCGAAAAGCTTGCCCGATTCCGCGCGATTATTCCGCAGGAAAAACCCGTCGCTGCGAAGACCGGTTCCGAACCGGTGGAATTGTCGAAGTCCCTCGCGGATTCCGCCAATAAAGTGCCGAACGTCACGCTCAATGATGCCATCACGCTTGCCCCCGATGTTGCCGAGTTCGACGGGTTCATTGCCAGCGGCACCCCGCTGCAAAAGGCGGGCAACGGCGCGTTGAACTCTACCACCGTGGCGAGAGGCACCGACCCTAAATCAGACAGCAACGGCAAAGACGCGCTCTCACTCGAAACAGAAAATGGAGAGAAGGCCCACGGATTGCAGGCTGCCTTGAGCGGAGAACAAATACTGGAGGAGAACGTCTATGCGGGGGCCACCGGCACGTTTAATCTGCCGACACTTGTTAGTGGTGTCACCGGTTCGGGACTTGCCATTGACGGCAAACCCGCAGGCGGAGCAAAGCCGGAGGATGTGGTAAAAAAGAAAGACTCCAAACGCGCATCAACAAAGGAGCGAGGCGAGGAATTGGAGAAGCTCGCTGAGGTGCAGGCCCAACTCGCACCCACGACCCCGCCAGTGCCGCTAGCGCCCGCATCTGCAACACCCGCGAAGTCGGCAATTGCAACCCCGCCGCCCGCCGCCGAGCCGCCCGCACCACCAAAGGCAGCCGAGCCGCCACCCGTGCCGCAACCCGAAGTAGCGACCGCCGAGAATGCGTTCTCCACTTTCTCGCTCAATGTCAGCGACGTGTCCTTCAAGCTCGCGGGAGTGAGTCTCGAAAAAGGCACGATGCCCGAGCCTGCATCGGTCCGCAGCGAAGAATTCATCAATGCGCTCGACTATCGCGACCCGGAGCCCGCCGCCGGAGCGCCGCTTGCGTTTGCCTCGGAGCGTGCGCGGTATCCGTTTGCGCACAATCGCGATTTACTCCGCATCTCCGTGAAGACAGCCGCCGCCGGACGTCAGCCCGGACGTCCGCTGAACCTCGTGCTGCTGCTCGACAATTCCGGATCGATGGAACGCGCCGACCGCGTGCGCATTTTGAAGGAATCGCTGTCCGTGCTATCGAAGCAACTCCAGCCGCAGGACAAGCTGAGCATCATCACATTTTCGCGCACGCCGCGCCTGTGGGCCGACGGCGTCACCGGCGACAAGGCCGCCGAGTTCACAAATCGCGTCGGCGAGATTACACCGCAAGGCGGCACAGACCTCGGCGCGGCGATGGACCTCGGCTACCAGACCGCGCTGAAGCATTACCAGGTCGGCAGTGTGAATCGCGTCGTCCTGCTCACCG
>JAYSTZ010000625.1:0-2949 GCA_043719365.1 Verrucomicrobiaceae bacterium
GCGTGTATGCAAGCGATGCGCCTGAGACTGCGGACATGAAGTTTGGGATGATCGCTCTCACCGATTGTTCGAGCATCGTCGTCGCGCACGAAAAGGGGCTTTTCAAGAAATACGGAATCAACTCCACCGTAGCAAAAGGAGCGAGCTGGGCGGCGATTCGAGACTCCCTGACCAATGGCGACAATCAAGCAACGCACATGCTTCTCGGAATGCCCATCGCGTCCACACTCGGACTGGCGGGCGCACCGCAAAAGCCGATGGTCGTCCCGTGGCTACTCAATCGCAATGGCCAGGCGATCACGCTCGCCAACAAATACAAAGGCAAAGTGAAGGACGACCCGAAGGCGCTGAAGCCATTCGCCGATGAAGCCAAGGCTGCGGGCACTCCGCTGACGTTTGCAATGACGTTTCCTCCGGGGACACACGCGATGTGGATGCGCTACTATCTTGCGGCAGGCGGCATTCATCCGGGCGACGCGATGGGCGGAGGCGCAGATGTCTCGCTCATCACAGTCCCGCCGCCGCAGATGGTGGCGAATATGAAAGTGGGGAAAATGGACGGCTTCTGTGTTGGTGAACCGTGGAACTCCCGCTCCATTGCCGACGAAATTGGATTCACCAGCATGACAACGCAGGCAATCTGGAAGGACCATCCTGAGAAAGTGTGCGCATTCACTGCGGAGTTCGCCGACAAAAATCCGAAGACGGTAAAGGCCGTTCTCAAAGCCCTGCATGAAGCCAGCGTGTGGCTCGACAAGATGGAAAACCGTCCCGAGCAGGCCAAAATCGTCAGCGCCGCAACTTACATCAACTGCCCCGAAGATGTGATCCTCGGACGCCTGCAAGGCAAGTATGACATGGGCGACGGACGCAAGTTTCGCGACCCGAACTACATGATCTTCAGCGACCGCAATACGAACTACCCGCAAGCGAAATACTGCATGTGGTGGCTCTCGCAGCTCCGTCGTTGGGGCTTCACGACCGGAGCCCCCGACTACGCGGCTGTGACCAAGCAGGTCATGCGCGGCGACATCTACGATGAAGCAATGAAGGAAATCGGCGTGAAAGACAGGGTCGCCGATGAAAAACCGGAGACTTTCTTCGACGGCGTCAAATTCGACCCAAAAACCGACATGGACGCATTCGCGAAATCGTTCGCCATCAATTCGATCAAGGGGTGATGCCCCGCGCTCACGCGCTCAATTCATCCATTCAAGACCATGAAATCATTTAAATTCGATTACCTCATTCTGCCCATCGTCGGCATTCTCATGTGCATCGCCATCTGGGCGATCATCGCCGGAAAACCGATCACGAAAACATCCGTGGACGACTTCGGCGACACCGTGACCAAAACTGTCCGAGTCGGACTTTCGGAGGATCTCCCCTCGCCCACTGAGACTTGGACCGCGAGCAAACTCTACGTCACCCAGCCCCTCGCCAAGCGCGGCGAGCTTGACCAAGGAATGCTCCGCTTCACCTGGCTTTCGCTGAAGCTCGTCGTCCAAGGTTACGCCATCGCGCTGCTCATCGGCACGCCGATTGGGTTTCTGCTCGGGCTGTCGCCTTCGTTCGCGAAGATGTTCGATCCGATCATCCAGATACTCCGTCCGGTTTCACCGCTCGCGTGGCTGCCGTTGGGAATGGTGCTGTTCCTCTCCGCAAAATTCACCGTCCCAGGCCTCGGTCAATACACCGCCAGCGATCTCGCTGCGATCTTCACGATTGCAGTCTGCTCCATGTGGCCCACGGTTTTGAATACTGCCGTCGGCGTGCGGGCCGTGCCGCAGGATTACTTGAACGTCGCAAAGGTGCTGAAGCTCTCGAAGACGAAAACCCTCCTCAAAGTTCTGCTGCCCGCGACGCTTCCTTACATGTTCACAGGCTTCCGGCTCTCGCTGGGAATCGCATGGCTCGTCATTGTTGCCGCTGAGATGCTCACCGGACGCCCCGGCGTCGGAGGGTTCCTCTGGCAACAATACAACGCGCTCAGCTACTCACACATCATCCTGTGCATCCTCACCATCGGCGTAGTTGGCTACGTGCTCGACCGCTTGATGAGCGTTGTGGAAAGCCGATTCAAAACCGCATGAAGAATTTACGATTTCTCAATTCGTATTTCGGATTTCTGCGGGCCTTTCGAAGTCTTGTGCATCGCAGCGAAAATCGCGGTCAACTCCCGCGCTTCCTGCAAGAGAGGCTCAATCTTCGGGGCCGGCAGCAACCCGCCCTCATGAATCAACTCCAGCCAAAGAGCGGTTTCATCCGCTTCTTCGAGAACACGCCCTACCTTATCGATCCAATCGGGTCTGGAACGAGCCCGGCACGCCGCGCGAAATCCCGCTGCAACACCGGTTCCGCTACGAAGGATTTGCCCGCCCAAAACACGTCCCTTCGAGTTCTGAGGAAGGGCATCGGTCATCGCCATAATACGAAGAGCAAACGCCTTCGTCCGTCGCTTCAATTCATCCTGAGTCATAAAGTGCTTCGTAAATCAGAAATCAGAAATCACAAATCAGAAATTCCATGCCTTTCCTAGAACTCACAAACGTCAGCAAAAGCTACGGCACTGGCGACAAAAAAACCGAGGTATTGCGCGATGTGAATCTATCCATCGAGGAGGGCGAGTTTGTCGCAATCGTCGGATACTCCGGCGCGGGGAAGACTACCCTCATCTCAATGATTGCGGGTCTTCTTAAACCAGACACCGGGACTGTGAAACTTCGCGGTGAAGTGATCACGGAACCCAGCCCCGAACGCGGGATGGTGTTTCAAAACTACTCACTTCTGCCTTGGCTCACGGTCGCTGAAAACGTCGCGCTCGCCGTGGACCAAGTTTTCCCGCAATGGCCAGCGGAACAGCGCCGCGCTCAGGTGGACAAATATCTCGCGATGGTGAATCTCACGCCCGCCCGCGCCAAACTTCCGCGTGAGCTCTCGGGCGGAATG